>JALZEL010000014.1 GCA_030862075.1 Actinomycetota bacterium
GGGGACTTCCCGGATGTAGCGCCGTATCTCTTCGACCGTCGCGTCCAAGGGGTAGGGCGAAAAGTCGCTCTAGGCGAAGGTGTCTATGGCGTTCGCCATCATGAGTTCCTTGAGCCTGGAGTCGACGGCGGCTAGGTGACGGGCCTTGTTCACGGCATCCTGGACGCGTTGTTCGTCGCCGCTCCTAAGCTCGGGGTTCAGGATCTGCTTAAACATGGCGGCCTCTCGCTCGACGGCGGCCATGATGCCGCGCAGGTGCCTGGGCTGTATCGAGTATTTCGCCATCTCGAGGGCCATGCGCGCGATCTCGACGTCCCTCTGAGTCAGCTCGCCGCCGCGGCCTATGACCCCCACGCTCATGAGCTCCTCGACGAAGCGCGTCTCGACATCTATAGTATCGGCCAACTCCTCTTTAGTGTAGGTGCGGTCCTCCAGCACGCGCGAGAGGTCGCCGCCTGCGGAGTCATCCGCGCCGACCGGCATCCCACCCTCGATGCGCTTCTTTATCACCTTCAAGGGCAGGTATTCCTTGTCCTGGAGGGTCAAGATGTACCTGAGCATCTCCACGTCTTGGGGAGAGAACAATCGGTACCCCCCACGCGTGCGCGGGAGGTTGATCAGCCGCCGTCGCTCGAGGTACCGCACCTTGCTCACCGAGAGCGTCGGGAACTCTTTGCGAAGCCGGGCCACGACCTCGCCTATCGTGTAATGCTCCTTCTGGCCACCGTTCTCCATGTCTATGCCGCTACTCCCATCCTCGCTTGCACATGTCTCGCGCGTCTCCTCGCGCCCACCACTTACGTGTACACGAACTTGAAGCGGTACTTGCCTATCTGTATCTCGTCGCCGCTCCTGAGGTCGACGGAGTCGACCCGGACCCGGTTGACGTAAGTCCCGTTCAGGGAGCCCGCGTCCCGGATTCTGAAACCCCTCTCGTTGGGTTCTGCGCCCCTGAAAATCTCCGCGTGTTGCCTGGACACTGTGACGTCGTCGAGGAAGATGGCGCTTTCGGGGCTGCGGCCTACCATCACCGGCTCGTCGCCGATGTCGTGCATCCTCCTTCCCGCCGTGCCCTCGACCTGGTCGAGCTCGATGAGCGACGCTCCCTCGGGGGCGGCGTCGTTGTCGTGCCCGGACGCTTCCTCCTCGTCGAAGGTCGGCGCGTAGGAAACGGTGGACTGCGAATGGACCAACCGCGTCCCGCACTCCGTGCAGAACTTCATCTGCGGGGCGACTTCGGTGCCGCAGTTGGGACAGCGATTCAAACGCTTCTCCCCGCAGAATTATCCAGGTCCCCGTCCAGAAGGACGCGCGCTAGCTCTTCAGGAGGGAGTGCACCGCCGCCGCGCTGGACGAGCTCGACCCGAACCAGGTCTATGCTGTCTTGGAGTACGTGCCGGCGGCTTACGGCCCGTTCCTCTTCGACTAGCTCCTTCAAACTTACCCCAAGCTCCTCCTCGGAGATGGACGTGAGATCCGGGGCCTCCTCCCACCCGTACCCCTCCTCTTCGGCGCCCTTAAGAAGATCGTCCTCGGTCATAGGCTGAGTATACCCTCCCCTGAACCTGAAGTACAGTCTTAGGCGATCCGGCGGTGGTTTCGGCCTCCTCAGCCGCCTTTTATGAGATCCTCGACCAACTCCGCGTACTCCAAGAGGAGGCTCTCCGAGCCGCACCGCCCGGCGCCGTCGTTCACCTCGGCATAGACGTAGAAGAGCGGGTTGTCGGGGTCGGGGAGCATGAGGACCCAGCCCTGGTCGAGGTTGAGCTTCACGCCGTCGGTGAGGATGGCGTCCTCATCGCTGCCAAACTTCTCGGCGAGGCCGCGCATCACGCGTCCCTTGGCGCCCCACGGGCACTCCAGGCGCCGGCTCTTGACCTTCGCGAAGGTCTCCCCGAAGCGGGCCCTAACCTCCGAGAGCGGCTCTTCCCGGAAGAGCTCCAAAGCCCGGGCGAGCGTCATGAAGCAGTCGGGAGCCGGCAAGAAGGCTGGGAAGACGTAGCGGCCATCCGCGAGCCCCGCGACGTCGGCCCGGATCTCGGCCGCCTTGAGCGCGACGTTTCCGAGGCCCGTTCGGCTCTCCTCCAAAGCGCCTCCGTTCTCCTCTATCAGCTCCTCGTACGCGCGGCTCAGGTTGATCGGCAGGACCGCTTTTTTGGGACGCGTGAGAGAAAGGAAGCAGGCGAGCATAATGTCCGGCGGAACGAACTTGCCCTCATCGTCCACGAACTGCACGTCCTCGCCGGTGGGATCCACGACCGCCCCAAAGGTGGCTCCGACCGTCGGCACGATTCGCCCCACCCGGTCCAGCCCTTCCTCCAGGTTCATGCCCACGGTACCGCCGACGGTGTTGGCGTTCGCGAAGCCCTCCATCACCACAGCGCCCACCCCGAGCCTCCCGAAGACTTGGCTCGCCACCAGGCCCGCAACCCCGCGCGAGAAGTCCACTACAACCGTGCCGCCGGAGATCTTCTCACGGTCCACGGCTCGTTCCAGGCGCTCGACGTACTGCTCGACGGCGCGACCCGGGTAGATGAGTTCCCCCACGTCGTCCGCGTGCGCCCGGCGGTACTCTTCTCGGACGAAGACTTTCTCGACGCTCCGCTGGTCGGACTCGGTCATCGGGGTTGCGTCCGAGGCGAAGAAGAGGATCTCCGCGTCGTCCTGGTCTGCTCCGGCCCGCACGTGTGCCCCGGCCGAAGACTTGCCCGCCAAAACGTCGTGGCGGACGACGCCCGTGTGCGCCGCCCGCAGGTCCCGGACGTTCACCCCGGTGCCCAGGAGGGCGCTCGTCATCGCCCTCTTTACAACCTGGGCCGGGCGAGAGGAGTCGCGGCCCAAGGTGACGGTCACGCCGGGGTCGAGCTCCGTGCCGAAAGAAGAGGCCAGACGGATAACGAACTCAGGCGTCAGGTCAACGTTGAACTTTCCGGAGACGACGCCGCCCTTGAAGACGGTGCGCAGGCCCATCGTCTCGTAGATCAAGCTCTGGATGACGTTCGCCCCGCTCTCGACGGTCTTGTGTGGGAAGACCTTGACGTCCGGGGCTATGGTCGCGCCCTCGCCCACGATGACGTCCTCGCCTAAAGCGCTGCGCTCAAGGATGCGTGCCCGCTCCTGGACGTAGGAGTGGCGACCGACCAGGGTGTCTATGAGCTCTGCGCCTTCGCCAACGTAGGAACCCTCGGCGACGACGCTTCGCTCGACGGTCGCGCCGGCGGAGATCACGACGTTGTCGGCGATGACGGAGTAGGGGCTTATTTTGGCCCCCTCGCCAACCCGGACGTTCTCCCCGATGACGACTGGACCGATCAGCTCCTCATCGTCCACCTGCGCCCTCTCTCCTACGTACACGTTCTCTCGGAGGCGCATACCTGGCGGCCTCGTGCCCTTCATCTTGCCGTCCAGGACGTCGCGCTGGGCCCTCATGTACTGTTCCAGTGTACCTATGTCCTCCCAGTAGTCCCCGGTGATGAAGCCGTAGAGGGAGCGCTCCTCGTCGAGGAGCTTCGGGAAGAGTTCCTTGGAAAAGTCGTACTCGCCCTCGGCGGGGATCTCGCCGAGCACCAACGGCTCCAGGACGTAGATACCGGTGTTCACCGTATCCGAGAAGACCTGTCCCCAGGTCGGCTTCTCCAAGAAGCGCGAGATGCGCCCATCCTCTTCGGTGATGACGATCCCGAAATCCAGGGGGTTCTCGACGCTTTTTAGTACCATCGTCGCCTCAGCGCCCTTCTCTTCGTGGAACCTAAGCGCGCACGTGAGGTCACAGTCGGTCAAGGCGTCGCCGCTGATCACCAGTATTCGATCGTCCTTGAGGTGCTCTTCGGCGAGCTTGACGGACCCGGCGGTGCCCGCCGGGGCGATCTCTATGGAGTAGCTCAGGTTCACGCCCCAATCGGAGCCGTCGCCGAAGTAGTCTTGTATCTCCTCGGGCAAGAACTGCAGCGTAACCACGATATCGGTCAAGCCATGCTCCTCGAGCAGCCGCACGATGTGCTCCATGCACGGCACGTTGACGATCGGGATCATGGGTTTAGGCAGGTTGCTGGTCAAGGGCCTCAAGCGCGTGCCCTGGCCGCCGGCCATGATCACCGCCTTCATCGCTCGCTCCTCCAAAAAAGCTGCTTCACCGCGCGGACGTAGAGGGCCCCAGCGACGAGCGAGAGCCCGAAACCCGAGTAGAACATGATCTCTCCGACAACCCCCGGTCTGTACATGATCACCGCGACCGACGCCATTAGGATGGCCGTCGCCGCCTTGCCCACCTTGTTAACCCGTATCTTATCCTGAAACAGAAGGCTCCCCAAAAGGGCTACAAGGTCCCGTCCGACGAGGATCGCCACGACGAAGGTCGGCAAGAGGCCCCGAACCGCCATGACTGCCGCCACGCTAGAGAGCATCAAACGGTCGGTCACGGGGTCCAGGATCGATCCGAGGTACGAAGCTCCCCCGCTGCGACGCGCGATAGTCCCGTCCAAAAAATCCGTAGCCGCCGCCAGAGCGAACAACGTCGCCGCCGCGACGTCCTCCCCCGCGAGCAAAAGGAGGATCACGACCGGCGTCGCCAGGAGCCGCGAAAATGTCAGCGCGTTCGGCACCGTCAGCACGCGGTCACTCAGGTGCCCGCCTGTCCTCAGATCTCTCAGCGGCTGCTCCTCAAGGAGAGGCGCACGCTCACCCCGTGCAGGTCGTAACGCTCGCGCAGAGAGTTCTCCACGTAGCGCAGGTAGGCCTCGGGGACGTCCTTCGGGCGGTTGGCGAAGAGGACGAAGGAGGGTGGGGCCGTGCCGGTCTGGACGGCGTAGCGGATCCTGACCCCTCTGGGCGGCGCCGTGCGGTCTACCAAAGCGTTCACGAGCTCGGCGACCTCGTGCGTGGGCACACGCAGGTTGTACGCGGCGTACAATCGGGCAGCGAGCGGCATCACCGTGTCCACGCCTGTACCCGCGAGGGCGGAGACTGGGACGACCGGGGGCCTAAGGTCCGTCATCCGGGTGTGTACGGTCTTCTCGATCTCGCGCATCCTCTCGCCCGAAACGAGGTCGCGCTTGTTCAACAAAACCCCGCACGCCCTCCCGGCCTCCTCCACCTTACTCGCGAGCCTCAAGTCTTCCCCCACGAGCCCCTCGACCGCGTCCAAGAGAAGCAGCGAGACGTCCGACCGGCGGATCGCCCCTTCCGTTCTCAAGGCCGAGTAGTACGGGACGCCGTCCGCCCGCCTCGCGTTCCGACTCACCCCCGCGGTGTCCAATAGCAGGAAACGCTCGCCGGGTATCGTTGCGTCTTCCGAAACTTCGATCTCGTGCGCCACTGCGTCGGTGGTGGTGCCCGCGATCTCGGAGACGACCGCCCTTTGGGAGCCTATCAGGCGGTTGAGGAGCGTGCTCTTGCCGACGTTCGGCCTCCCGACGACCGCGACGCGCGGCAGGAGATCTTCCACTTCGGCGGGCTCTTCTTGGGGCAGGAGCGAGACGATCTCGTCGAGGAGATTCCCGATCCCGATCCCGTGTGCGGCGCTTACGGCGTGGGGCTCTCCCTCGCCCAAAGAGTAGAAGGGGTAGCGCCCCGAATCGTTGGCGGGGTTGTCGAGCTTGTTCACGGCGAGAACTACTTTTTTTTTGCCACGCAGCTCCCTGGCGATCGCCGCGTCCGCCTCGGTCACTCCGAGCCTCGCGTCTGTGAGGTGCAGGATCACGTCCGCCTCCTCGACTGCCACGCGGGCCTGTAACGTGACCAGAGCATCGAGCTCCGCGCGGGCGTACGGCACCAGCCCCCCGGTGTCCACCAACAAAAACTCCCGCCCCGTCCACTCAGCCCGATTGTAGGAACGGTCGCGCGTGGTGCCGGGCTCGTCGGATACCACGGCCTGCCGGCGTCCCAACACCCTGTTCACGAACGTGCTCTTCCCCACGTTCGCCGCCCCTACGATCGCCACCACCGGTAGGGGACTCACGGCGACGCCCCCACGGTCCCACCGCTTTTCAGGTCGTAGATAGCACGCAAAACCCGGTCCGCGATCTCCCTGCGACCCTTTCTTCCTTCTTTAGTATTATCGGTAGCTATCGGGTCGCCTATGTAGACGTGGAGTTTTTCGCCCCGGAGGCGTTCGAGGGGGTTGGGCACGCGGTCCACGAAGACGGGGAGTACCGCGGCGCTCGTGCGGGCGGCGAGCATGGCCACTCCGCTCTTTGGGGTGTCTTCTGGGTCGTAGGCCTTGCGGCGGGTGCCCTCTGGGAAGATGCCCAGAGCCCAGTTAGCGGCGAGGAGATCGAGGGCTACCCGCAGCGCCGCTCGTCCGCCCTTCTCACGGTCCACCGGGAAGGCGCCGATAAAAAAGAAGAACTTGTCGAACGGGGAGACGAAGAGCTGTTTCTTGGCCATCCACTGGATCCTGCGGGGCACAGCCATCGAGACGAATACCGGGTCCGCGTACCGGCGGTGGTTGGCGGCCACGATCAGGGGCCCTTCTTTCGGTACTTTCTCGGCGCCTACGGCCGTGAAGCCGAACAAGAGCCACCCGAGCGCCAGCATGAAGCGCCTGAAGATACGGTACCTGGGCGACATACCCCGCGCGACACCCTTCCTTAGCCTCTCGGCCTCCACCTTTATGGGGCGCCTTCCAGGGCGTTCTGGCGCTCGTGGGCGAGCTCGACCACACGCGAGACGACCCCCTCCAGAGAGAGGTCTGTGGTATCGAGGACCACGGCGTCGGGGGCGGACTTTAAGGGGGAGACTTCGCGCTCGGAGTCTCGCTTGTCGCGCACCCGCATAGCCTCGGTGATGCGTTCGAGCTCTGTTTCGCGGCCGGTCTGGAGGGCCCGGCGACGTGCCCTTTCTTCTGGGGAGGCCGAGAGGAAGACCTTCAGTCTCGCGTCAGGCAGGACCACCGTTCCGATGTCCCTCCCCTCGACGACTGCACCGCCGGAGGCTTCGGCTTTCTTGGCCGCCACACGCTGTCTCTCGACGAGGACACGCCTGAGCTGCGGATGGGCGCTGACCTTGGAGGCGGCGGCGGAGACCTCGGGGGTACGCAAGGCCTCTTCGGGGATTGGCTCCCCGTCGTAGAGAACGCCGTCCGGCGCGAGGTCCACGCCCGCGCCCGTGGTCGCGAGCGTGGTTCCGTCGTCGAGATCCAGGCCCTCTCGGAGCGCCACGAGCGCGACGGCCCGGTAGGTCGCCCCGGTGTTCAGGTTGACAATCCCCAAACGCTCGGCGACGGCCCGGGCGACCGAGCTCTTGCCGCTGCCCGCGGGGCCGTCTATGGCTACCAAAAGTCCGCCCATCCGAGAGGAAAGTATATCCGATGGGCCGCCCGAGAAATTTTACAACGACCCGAGGAGCTTGAAATACTCGGGGAGCGTCTTGGTCACGCAGGACGGATCCTCTACGCGAATCCCCGGAACCACAAGCCCCACGAGGGAGAAGGCCATCGCCATCCGGTGGTCGCCGTAGGGGTGTATGAGGGCCGGTTTCACCTCTCCGGGTGTTATCCGCAACCCGTCGTGGCGCTCCTCGACCTCGACGCCCAGCCGTCTTAGCTCCGCGGATACGGCGGCGATGCGGTCGGTCTCCTGCTTACGGGTGTGTGCAACGTTGGTTATAGTCGTCGGCGTCGAGGCGAAGGGCGCCATGGCAGCTAAGGTGATCATGGTGTCCGAGATCTCGTTCATGTCCGCCTCGATCCCCCGCAGCTTCCCGCGTGGTCCCAGAACCTCGACGAAGTCCACCCCGACCTCCACGTGGCATCCCATCTCTCGGAGCACCTCCACGAACCGGAGATCCCCCTGCAAACTAGAGGCCCCCAGGCCCGGCACCTTGACCCGGCCGCCGGTCAGGGCCGCCGCCGCGAAGAAGTACGAGGCCCCGGAGGCGTCGGGTTCCACGGCGTATTCTCGCGCCCCATAAACCCCTAAGGGAACGGAAAACTCGCCGTCGCCCTCCTCGACCTCGACCCCGAAAGAGCGCATCACGCCGGTCGTGATGCCGACGTAGGGCCGCGAGACCAGCCCGCCTTTCACGCGTAGCTTCACGGGTTCTCGGGCATACGGGGCGGCCATGAGGAGCCCGCTCAAGAACTGGCTGCTCTCCGTCCCTCGCACACTGACGGCTCCACCCCGAATGCCACCGCCGCGAACGAAGATCGGGAACCTCCCCTCTTCTCCAACATAGCCTACCTCAGCCCCCAGAGAGCGCATGGCCCCGACGAGGTCCGCGACCGGTCGCTCCCGCATCCTCTCCACCCCATCCACCGTGTAAAGTCCCTCCCCCAAAGCCAGGACCGGCGGCAAAAACCTCGCCACCGTCCCCGCGTTTCCCACGAACACCTCCGCTCCGCATCTCGGTATTATGCCCCTTTGTCCTCCGATGGTGGCGGTTCCGGCCTCGCGGTCGGCCCGGACGCGGAAGCCGAGGCGGACCAGGGCGTCCATGAGCCAGTAGGAGTCGTCGGAGAAGAGGGGATTTTCAGTCGTGGAGGCGCCGTCGGCCAGGGCGGCTATGAGCAAGGCCCGGTTCGTGATGCTTTTCGATCCCGGCACCCGGACGGTCGCGTCCACCGGGTGGTTTATGGACTTTATCTCGATCTCGTCGGGGAAAGCGCCCCGCACGTCTTCGACCGCGAAGTCGGCCCCCGGGATGCCGCGGACCGGCCTCACCTTAGAGCCTCGATTTCTTGTTCCGTCAGCGGGCGGTGGCGACCCTCGGGGAGGGAGCTGAGCCTTACCGGACCGACGCGCACGCGCCTCAAGGAGATCAGGCCAAGCCCCACCGCGGCACAGGCCTTGCGTATTATGCGGTTACGGCCCTCGTGGATGATGAGGTTGAGGGTGGTAGTCTCCCTAGTGCGGCGGAGGTTGTCGAGCTTCGGGGGGAGCATCCCGCCGTCCTCAAGCTCAGGTCCGGAAGCCAGGGCAGCGAGGCGCTCTTCGGGAACGGGGTTCTTCAGGGTCAGCTCGTACTCCTTCTCCACCTCGGAGGAGGGGTGGGCGACGCGGTGGGCGAAAGCTCCGTCGTTGGTGACGAGGAGGAGGCCGGTAGAGTCGGCGTCGAGGCGGCCTACGGGGACGAGTCCGGGCACGTTCTCAGGCACGAGTTGGGCGACCGTCGGACGGTTGCGTTCGTCCTTGAGTGTCGTCAGGTAGCCTTTGGGTTTGTTCAGGGCTAGGTAAGCATACGATTCGGGGAGCTCCACGGGGCGGCCGTCGAGGAGGACGCGGTCGTCGGGGACAACGCTCTCGCCTATCGACGCGGTCCGGCCGTTGATGCGCACCCGTCCCGAAAGGATAAGGTTTTCCGCTTTGCGGCGGGAGGGAGCGGCGCCGCTCCGGGCAAGGAAAGCCTGGAGGCGCACCTTTACCCGGTTCCTTTCGCCGGGGCGTTTGGCTGGGCATTCGCGAGGCGTTCCCGGACGCGCTTTATGTCTTCGGGGTCTACGAGGTCGTCGAGGGCAGGGAAATCGTTCCGGCTCTCGGCGCCGGTTGCGAGGAGGAAGTCCTCGGTGATGTCGAGGAGGGCTGGCGCGCCGGGCCTCGTCTCTTCGCGACTGGCCTCGACGAGGAGGTCTCGGTCGAGGAGGTTCCGGACCACGGCGTCGGAGTTCACGCCGCGGGCGGCGCTGATGCCGGTACGCGTCAACGGACCCAAGTAGAGGACCAAAGCGAGGACCTCGTAGGCGGCACCCGAGAGCGGGGCCGGACGGGCTTCTTTGCGGAACCGCTCGACGGCCTCAGCGCAAGAGGGATTCGTCGCGAGCTGGAAGCCTCCAGCTACCCGCCGGAGCACGATGCCGGAGGAATCCTCAGAGTAGCGTCTCTCCAACTCCTCAATCGCCGCCCGCGCCTCGGGTTCGTCAAGAGCAGTGGCCGAGAGGAGGGCCGAAAGCGTCACGGGGCGGGGGCTCACCAGGAGTATGGCCTCGACCAGCGCGGTCGCACCCCGTCCGGCGTCTTCGTTCCTCTGATCGTTCATTCTTTGGGTTCGAGGGTCAGGGGGCCAAAGGGTTCGGGTTGGGAGAGGGCCAGACGGCCCTCGGAGGCCAGAGAGAGTGCGGCGGCGAAGGCGACGGCGGAGCGGAGGCGGTCCATATCGCGCACCAAGTCCTCGAAAGAGAGGGGCCCGCGAGCCAGGGAAGAGCGGATCAGGGCCACCAGTTCCTCGACGGTGACCGTGATCGGACCGAGATGTCTCACCTCAGGTTCGGCCGTGCGCCCGAAGGCCCGCCGAACCGTGTTGCCGAGCCGGTCGGGGCTCACGCGGAGGCGTCCTGGTCGGGGGCGGAGGGCGTGGCCGGTCGGGTAGAAGGCGACGTTCCTCGCGAAACGTTCTTTGAGCGCCTCAGCGCCGTGCCGGATCTTGAGGTACGTCACGAGGCGCTCTTCGAGGTCTTCCAGGGAGAGGGCTCCCTCGTCGGCCTCTTCCCCTCCCTCCTCGAAGACAGGTGCCAGGGCGCGGCCCTTCAGGAGTACGAGGGAGGTCGCGGAGTCCACAAAGTCGGTGTCGCGTTCCAGGGCGCCGGGGGTCGGCGATTCCGGCGAGGAATAGGTGTTCCGATACAGGGCCACCAGCTCGCGCAAAGGGACCTCGAAGATCTCCAGCTCGTCGTTGAGGATCAGGGCCAGAAGCCCCTCGTAAGGCCCAGAATAAGCGTCGAGCTCAACTGTGAAAGACGCCAAGGCCCGTTCTCTGGGCTCCGCCCCTTTCGAGCTCCTCACCGGGCCTCCGCGTGGAGGGGGAGGACGGATTGGAGGGGATGGTAGTCCATGGCGTACGTGCGGGCCAGGTCGTCGCTGACCGTGCGCCCCTCTACCACGGCAGCTCCGCGAGAGAGGCCCTCATCGGAGTTCAAGGCGTCCACGAGGCCGCGGGCCGCCACCTTCCGGACGTAAGGTAATAGGGCGTTCGAGAGGGCACGCGTGGCGGTCACGGAGACCGAGGCGGGGACGTTTTTGACGCAGTAGTGTACGACGCCCGATTCGACGAAGACGGGGTCGGAGAAGGTGGTGGGGCGCGAGGTCTCGACCGAACCGCCCTGATCCACGTCGACGTCCACGATGACGCTTCCCTCCTTCATCGCCCCGACCGTCTCGCGGTCCACGAGCTGCGGGGTTTTAGAGCCGACGACCTGGATGGCGCCGATCAGGAGGTCCGCTTGGGGTACGATCTCGCGTATGCTCATGCTGCTCGCCGCCAAGGTGGTCACGCCCCCTAAGCGCATGCCCTCGAGGCGCCTCAGGCGGTCGAGGTCGCGGTCCACGACGACTACCTCCGCCCCCAGGCCACTCGCGACGCGGGCGGCCCTCGATCCGACGATCCCCGCCCCGAGGATAACCACGCGGCCCGGACGGACGCCGGCAGCGCCCCCCAAGAGGATGCCGCGTCCTCCAGAGGAGCGTTGGAGGTAGTGGGCGCCTATCTGGGGGACGAGGCTGCCGGCGATCTCGCTCATCGGCATTAGTATGGGGAGGGCGCCTTCCGCTCCCCGAACAGTCTCCATAGAGAAAGCCACGCACCGTGACGTAAGAAGGGCCCAAAGCAGGTCGCAGTTCACCGAAAGAGAGAGGAAAGCGAAGACGATCAACCCCCCCCTTAGGTAGTCGTACTCTTCGGCCACCGGGCCGAAGACCTTGGCGACTAGCTCGGAATCGCGCCAGACGTCCGCCGCCTCCGACGTAAGCGTGGCCCCGGCCGCCGCATACTCTTCGTCCGGGATCGCTGCCCCCTCGCCGGCCCCAGTCTCGACGAGGACCCGGTGCCCGGCACGCGCGAGCTCGTACACCGCGTGCGGCGTGAGGGCGGCCCTGCTCTCCCCGGGCGTCAGCTCTTTGACGACCCCGATCCTCACGGAGTTTCCTTAAAGAGCTCGATGAAGTCACCCGTACAAGCTCGTCCCATACCTCGAAAGGTTACCCTGAAGGAAGCCGACGATCCAGCCACGCTAGAGCGCGGCGGAGACGGGTGCACGGCCGCTACCGGGGGTACGACCGCCGCCACGCGGGGTGCGCCAGTAGAAAGTTCTCCAGGGTCTCTTCGTAGCCCCCAGTCCCCACCGAGGCGTCGGCGTCGGAGACGGGCGTCCAGGAGGGGCCAAAGCTTACTGGGAGTTTGGTGCTTTGCAGCTGCCGGGCCAGCCTTTCCACGAGGCTGGCGGGTGTTACCGCTGGAGGCACCAGGCGAACGGCGCGGGTCTCGAGCACGGCCTCGGTGAGGGCAGCGTAGTTGGTGACGGAGCGCAAGGTGCGGTCCAAGGCACAGGTCAGCTCCTCGGAGTAGAAGGCGCGTATCTCGCAGGAGATCCTACGCGTGGCCGCCGCGTCGTCGTCGGTTTGGACGAGGGAACAGAGCCTGGCCTCGGGTGTCAAGTCGCCCGGTAGTATAGAACTAGCCGGTATCTTTTCGCCGGGACACCAGCTGAGGCTGGCTTCGAAGAAGAGCGCGCCGGCGTTCCTCGTGGAGATCCTGCCCGCGGGCTCTTCGGGGAGCAGCGCGAGTATGCGTCCTTTGCTCGCCGCCTTCAGCGGACGGTCCGCTCCCCGAGCGGTGCGGTTTCCCGGGTGGTCTTCTCCGCCTCGCTGGCCTTCCCCAGGTCGCGGCAGGCCTCAACGAAGCCCCTGAAGAGGGGGTGTGGCCTCAAGGGCCGGCTCTTGAACTCTGGGTGGAACTGGCTCCCGATAAAGAACGGGTGGCCCTTGAGCTCGGCCATCTCGACGAGCCGGCCGTCGGGGGAGGTGCCGGAGAAGACCATCCCTACCTGAGAAAGGGCGTCCCGGTAGCCGTTGTTTACCTCGTAGCGGTGACGGTGGCGCTCGAAGACTAGCTCCTCACGGTAGAGGCTATCCGCCAAAGTATCCGGCGAGATCCTGCACGGGTAGCGCCCGAGGCGCATCGTCCCGCCCAAGGGCACACCGACCTGATCCGGCATGATGGCTATAACCGGGTGCGGGGTGTCCTCGTCGAACTCGGTCGAGTTGGCCTTCTCCAGGCCAACCGCGTGCCGGGCGAACTCGACTACGGCGGTCTGCATCCCCAAGCACAGTCCGAGGTACGGGATTCCGGTCTCCCTCGCGTAGCGGGCGGCTTCTATCTTCCCCTCTATACCGCGGTTGCCGAACCCCGGCAAGACCAGGATCCCGTTCGCACCCTTCAGGCGATCCTCGGCGGTCGTCTGGTCGGTGAGGTCCTCGGCGTCCACCCAGTCTAGCTCGACCTTCACGCCGTGCGCCCCGCCCGCGTGCCCCAAAGCCTCCACGACCGAGAGGTAAGCGTCCTGGAGCTTCACGTACTTGCCGACGATGGCGATTCTCACGTACGCTTCGGCCGAGAGCATCCTGTCCACAAGCGCCCGCCACTCGGCGAGGTCCGGGCTCGGTGTGGGGAGCCCGAGCTTCTCGAGGACCAGCTCGTCTAGGCGTCCCTCGTGGAGGGTGAGGGGGATCGAGTACAAGGTGGGGGCGTTCTCGGCGGGGATCACCGAATCGAGCTCCGTGTCGGAGAAGAGCGAGATTTTCTGCCGGACGTCCTCGTCTATCGGCCTGTCGGCCCGGCAGATGAGTACGTCTGGCGAGATGCCGATCTCACGAAGCCTCTGCACCGAGTGCTGGGTCGGCTTGCTTTTGAGCTCCCCTGCGGCCTCGATGTACGGCACGTAAGAGACGTGCACGTAGAGCACGCTCGACCGTCCGACGTCGTTTCGGAACTGCCTTATCGCTTCCAAGAAGGGGAGGCTCTCGATGTCGCCGACTGTACCCCCGATCTCGGTGATGACAATGTCCTTGTCGCGCCCCAGACGTCCGATGCGGTTCTTGATCTCGTTTGTGATGTGCGGGATTACCTGCACGGTGGCCCCGAGGTAATCGCCCCGCCGCTCGCGGTTTATGACCTCCCAGTAGACGCTCCCGGTGGTCACGTTGGAGAGCTTGCCCAAGTTCTCGTCCAAAAAACGCTCATAGTGCCCGAGATCCAGGTCCGTCTCGGCACCGTCCTCGGTGACGAAGACTTCGCCATGCTGGTAGGGGTTCATGGTGCCGGGATCTACGTTTATGTACGGGTCGAACTTCTGCAAAACGACCCTGTAGCCCCGGCTTTTGAGGAGCATCCCTAAAGCCGCGGCGCTCGTCCCCTTCCCGATCGAGGAGACCACGCCGCCCGTTACGAAGATGTACTTGGTGTCCGCTACCGGCTCCGCCAAACCTTGCTCCCTATTGCCGCTTCAGCATCTCTTGAGCATGATACGCTTCTGAAAGCCGAAATAAAACAGGCAAGGGACGCCGATTGGCCAAGGATTACCACACAAGCTACTGTCTAGGACCGTGAGTAAGACTGAAAAGGAAACATCCTAGCGTTCGCCCACAAGGAGCTCTCGGGCGTGAGCTAAGGAGGCATCGTCGATCCTGCCCGAGAGCATGCGGGCAAGTTCCCGGCGGCGTTCCTCGCCCTCCACTTTGCGTATCTTCGTGAGTGTGCGGCCGTCGGAGGCGGCCTTGGAGACGACTACGTGCGTGGAAGCTTCGGAGGCTATCTGCGGCAGGTGCGTGATGGTGAGGACCTGGTTGCGCTCCCCCAACTCCTTGAGCTTCGCCCCGACCGCCGTCGCCGTCTCGCCGCCGATACCTGCGTCCACCTCGTCGAAGATGTACGTTGCTCCAGGCTCGATCCGCTCTTGGGCGAGTCTGATAGCGAGCATTATGCGGCTGAGCTCCCCGCCGGAAGCGTAGCGCCTGACCGGCAGCACTGGCTCACCGGGGTTCGGTTGGATCACGAACTCGACCCTCACTTTGCCCTGCGGCCCCAACGCTACCTCCACGAGCTCTGCCCTGAAAGTGGTCTTCCCGAGGTTCAGGTCGCCCAGGTTCGCCTGCACCTTCCCTGAGAGCTCTTCCGCCGCCCTCCTCCTCCCCACCGAAAGGCTCTCGGCGAGACCCTCGAGCTCCGCCTCGCCCTCCCTTATGCGCGCCTCGAGCCCCGCCGTCTCCTCCTCGAAGTTCTCTAGGCGTGCGAGCCGCGTCCTGGCCTCCTCCAGGTATCCCTCCACGTCCTGCCCGTACTT
>JALZEL010000181.1 GCA_030862075.1 Actinomycetota bacterium
CTCTTGTGTTTTCCCTGCGAATCGCAAGAAAATAAAGAGCCGACGAGCGGACTCGAACCGCTTACCCCTGCTCCAGGTACGAGTGATCGGTCATGCGTTGCAGGGGTTTGCTAGGCCTTGCAAAACCCGCATATCTAAGCCGGTTTCCTTTCTCTGTCTTGCCCTGTGTTGCACCGTATTGCGCTCGCGGTGGTGTCAGAGTGATGTCGACGTCACCCTCCTATCCGCCGGACACCCTCGTCCACGCCTAGTTCCTTTCGCTCCACATCGGGGACGCTTTGCCTCATGGAATTGACTTGTAAACCTCGGTCCCCGCCTCACGCATCTTGCACGCCGGCATCAGCCAGGTACTGATGGATTAACCTCACCGCCATAGAGCCCTCCCCCACCGCGGAGGCGCACCGCTTGATCGAGCCACTGCGCACATCGCCAGCTGCGAATACTCCCGGCAGGCTCGTCTCCAGGAGGAACGACTCCCGCGAACGTTCTCGCCAGGCGTCCTCATCGAGCGCAGAACCGTCCAACTCTCTGCCTGTCAGGACGAAGCCGCGCTCGTCGAGTTCGACGGTTTCCTTGAGCCAGCCGGTGTTGGCTTCCGCGCCGATAAAGACAAAGAGCGCCCGGGCATCGAGGGTTCGACGCGCACCCGAGCGGTTGTCCTCGACCACGACCCCCTCCAGGCGGTCCTCCCCCATGAGTTCTCCGACCTCTGTGTTCGCGAGCAGCTCGACGTTCTCGGCATTCATAATCCGGTCGACGAGATACCTCGACATGCTCTTGCCCAGGTCGTCGCCCCTTATGAGCAGGTACACCCTCCGCGTGCGTCCCGCCAGGAACAGCGTCGCCTGGCCCGCCGAGTTGCCCCCGCCGACAACCGCAACATCCTCGCCCTCGCACCGCTGAGCCTCGGCCTCCGTCGCGGCGTAATGGATGCTTACGCCCTCGAAACGCTCGAGGCGGGGGACGTCGAGCCTGCGGTAGCGGGCCCCGCTCGCAGCTATCACGCTGCGTGCTGTAACTTCGCGGCCATCTGAGAGCTCGATACGATAGTACCCGTCCTCCCTTCTTAGACCGACCGCCTCCTCGGGCACTGCGGTCCGGGCGCCGAACTTGTCGGCCTGCACCAGGATGCGGCTGGCGAGCTCGAAGCCGGAGAGACCCGCAGGAAAGCCCGGGTAATTCTCTATCCGCGATGAGGTGCCTGCTTGTCCCCCCAGGGCCATCGAGTCCAGGGCGAGGGTAGAGAGACCCTCCGAAGCCCCGTAGACTGAGGCACCCAGGCCCGCAGGCCCTGCCCCGACCACGATAAGGTCGTAGGTTCGTTCCCAGGGGGCGTCTACCTTGAGACCTATGACCCGGGCAAGCTCGGCGTTCGTCGGGTTCTTCAGCACCTTCTCGCTCTGCCAGATAGTCACGGGCGTATCCGATGGCTCCACACCGAACTTCTCGAGCAAGGCTTCGGCCCTGGGGTCCTCCTCGAGCTCGATCCAGACGTGGAGCAGCCGGTTGCGGGCCGCGAACTCCCTCAGTCGCGTCGTATCCCTCGAGTGGCGCGAGCCGATTATCCTCAGGCCGATGCCGGCCCTCATCCCCCACGAACGCCTAGCAAGGAAGGCCTTCAGGATGATGTCCGAGAGGTTAGGCTCTTCGGTAACTACCTCCTTCAGCTGCTCACGAGGAATCGCCAGCACCTTTCCACCCTCGCGCATTACAGCAGAGGCGCTCACCGCCTGCCCGGTAAGCATGGTCAGGTCGCCCACGAAACGGCCCGCCCGGAGTATTCCCATCGTCCACGCCTCACCGGCGAAGTCGTCGATTACCTCCACCTCGCCTTCGAGGACGACTATGAAGTCGTTGGAGGCGTCGCCCGCCCTGAAAAGGACCTCTCCGGCCTCCGTGGTCCTTGTCTCTCCGTAGCGACTGAGGACTTCGATCTGATCTTCCCTTAGCTTCGGCGCCCTCGTACTGCGAATCTCACTGAATCGATCAGTCATGATGCGACCTCCTTGATAGTCTTTCCATTGCAAGCATAGTGCCTCCTACAGCAGGCTGGCGCATCCCCACAATTGCGTACTGTTGCTGTTTTCTCGGTGTTTTCCGGAGAATGCAAAGCGATTTGTTCGGAGGGCCCCGACTGCTCCTGGGTGATGTTCTACTACTGACCCAGGTTCGCCTCCCGTTAGGGTCAAAGAGCCTTCGCATCGACTTCGTGCTTCTGCATCGCGAGGAGAAACTGGCTTGCCTATAGCGATTTCGGGAGAGCCGACGAGCGGACTCGAACCGCTCACCTGCTCCTTACGAGGGAGCAAGTCTACTCCGTCGGCTATTGAGGTCTTACGCTAACGATCTTTGCGCCCCAGCTACACCAGCACCAACTCGACCTCGGGGGCTTCCTCGTTCAGCAGGGCGCTGAAGAGTAGAGCAGGAAATTTCTTGGATTGCAACCTACATGGGCGCGTTACACCTCTGCCGAAGACAATGCCCACCGAGAACGCCATAGCGATCACCATAGCTAGTACCAGTAGAATGCCGCCACCTATAAGTATCCTTCGGCCTGTCACCCATTACCCTTCCCCTAGCCCGAGCAACTAGCGAATTATGCGGACGCTCAAAGCTCTGTACAAGTCACCCTCTTCCACGAAAATGCGGTCCTCGCAGAAGCCTCTAGCCCTCTGGCGAAGGAGTATTCTTTCAAGATGGCCCGCAAGAACACGACATTTAGGTGGGTGTGCGAGTGGATCATGCTCGGCGCCGGAGCGTTGGGCGCGGGGTTCCTTGGCCAAAGGACCGGGCTGCCTGCGGCGTGGCTAGTGGGTCCGATGGTTGTTGCGATAGTGTACGCGCTCGCTAAGCAAGAGCCTCCACAAAATGTCCCCCGTTTCTCCCGCATGGTGGCACTGGCGATAATCGGCACCTTACTCGCCGCCTCCTTCCAACCGGCCGTGTTGCCCACAATTTTCTCTAACTTGCCCGCCGTACTTCTCGCCATATCAGGTACTCTACTCTTGAGCCTAGCCGGAGGGCGAGCCCTCTCCTACATTGCCGGCCTCGACTCAAAAACTGCCGTCATAGGCACACTGCCCGGCGTCGCTGCGGGCATGATCCCAATAAGTGACTCTTTAGGTGCCGATACCCGTCTTGTTGCCCTAATCCAGTATTCTCGGGTGGTTCTGGTAATTCTTTCGGCGAGCTTAATCTCCTATTTTTTCACCTCGGCAGACACCAACCTGAGCAGCCCCAGCTCTGCAACTACCGCTCCGGCAAGCTTTCTACCTGAGGATTCCCTATTAGTCTACGTCGCAACAGCGCTAGTAGCGCTCGTCGGAAGCTGGGGCGGACGACGACTAAAGATACCGTCCGGAACGCTGATCGGACCGCTCGTCATAGGCGTGGTGCTCAAGGAGCTCGGCATCCTAAGCGTTGCCCTGCCATTCGGTGTGTCCCAGATAGCCTACGCTGTGCTCGGCATTTACGTGGGGCTACTCTTCGACTCTGCCTCCATTCGACACGCTGGACGAGTGCTACCCGCCGTACTTGCCTCTACCCTGGCCCTCATGCTCGGTTGCGCCGGTTTGGGTTGGTCTCTCTCCGTTCTCACCAAATCAGGAATTCTCACCGGCTACCTAGCCACCACGCCTGGCGGCTTGAGTTCCATCGCCGTCATAGCCTTGGAAAGCGGGGCCGATCCATCGCTAGCCATAGCAGTGCAGATGATGCGCGTGTTCGCTGTGCTTATCGTGACACCCTTGCTTACCAGGTGGTGAGCGCATCCTGGTTGACCTTTCCCATTTGTCCGCTGGCGTCAGCCCGACCTGTACTGCGGAAGATTCCAGCGCGGCCGCTTCGAGCAAGTCGACGGGGCTTCCATTGATCCTCTTGAGGAGATTTCCCTCACTCCTGGGGCGCTGATCGAGCGCGCGTCCACCAACGCCGAGTCGCCCTGCGCTTGGGTGGGGGAGAATAAGTAGTCGCTCAACGAGTAAGGGGCGTTGACCTCGAAGAACGCCCTGTGCTGTTCCGACGAAACCTCCTGCCGACTCTGCTCGGCGAAAGCGAGTAAGCCTTCTGGAAGTCGCACCTGTTGATGTACTCGTACTGGAGGGCTAGTACCTCCTCCTTCGTTTCCCGTAAGAAGGGCACAGCATGTGAAGAAGGTGGTGACCACGAGCGATCGCCTAACGAGGGCCGGAGAGCGAAAAGCTTGGCTACGCGCAGGATAAATTACGGCGCTTAGCTCTTCTCCGCGGAGATCCCATACATTAGGGGCACTGAGGGCATCCCTTCCGGTGGGACCATCCGCCTGCCGCGCAACTCGCGCATCCCCGAGAAACGGCGCTCACCATTGGAGTAGGGATACTCCTCCACAGCTAGTATCCTCAGACCGGACCAGGCCAGGGTGGTTATCACCTCACCGAGCCCCCAGCCGAAGAGGTGAGCCGGTTGAGGATTCTCGAAGTCGCGAAAGCCTTGGGTGAAACCGGCGGGCGTAAGGCCGCCTTCCGACTCGCCGACGTAGTCTCCCACCCCCTCCTCCAAGGGTTGCCGCTCCCCGCCGCAGCGGTAAGGTTTGACGCGCCTCCAGCCCGCATCGAACATGTCGGCCGCTGGGTGGAAGTCCACGAGTACGAAGCGGCCGCCGGGCGCGAGAACAGCGAAGATCCCTTCCGCCCATGCCGCAAGGTCGGAGAGCCAGCAGACGACCCCGTAGGAGGCGAAGACGGTGTCGAAGCGCCTCTCCCGGCGACTCGCATCTTCCAGCCAGTCGTAGAGGTCGGCGCGCTCGAAAGCGACCGGTACGCCGGTATTCCGGGAGAGCTCACGAGCGGCAGCAACGGCGTTGTCGCTGATGTCGATGCCGGTCACCCGTGCGCCGAGGAGGGCAAGGCTCACGGAATCACCACCGGAGTTGCACTGGAGGTGCGCAACCCTTCTGCCTTCAAGATTCCCGAGAAGGTTGCGCTCCTCGGGGAAGAGGGTCGTGCCACCTGCGCGCAGAAAGCCGGCCAGGTCTCCCCGGTGACTGTCGAGAGCGCCCACGGCTACATTCCAGGAGAGACGGTTTTGCTCCCGAATATCCCTGCCGTCTATGCTACCCCTTCCTTTCTCTCCATTGCGGGACGCTACTAGAGCGCTCAGCGAGTCGAGCGCAACGCCGCGGCCTCCTTCAGAACCCGCACGAATTCCGCCACGACCTCGTCCCAGCAGGACAGGCAGCGAGTGCGTCGACGTGCGGCAGCGGACATCCGGATCCGAAGCTCCGCGTCCGAGAGCAGGAGATCTAGCGCCTCCGAGAGGGCCCTTTCATCTTCCGGCGGCACCAGTAGGGCGGCCTGCTCTCCGACCAGATCCGGGACCGGCCCCACGCCGCAGGCGAGGACCGGCAGGCCGTAGGCGAGGGCTTCCGCGTAAACGATACCGTAGCCCTCGTAGTGGGATGGAAGCGCGAAGAGGTCGGCCCTGGCGTAGGCAGTGGCGAGCGTGTTGTCGTCCACCGGACCGGTCACAGCAATGGAGATGCCGGGACGCTCGCTGACCTCCGCGACGGCGGCCCGGACCTCTGAGGCATAGCCAGGATCGGCGCTGGTCTCCCCGACTAGCTCCAGGAGCGCCCCCGGCCTCTCACGCGAGGCCCAGGCGCGAACCAGCTCGAGTATACCCTTGCGCGGTATCCACTGGGCCACGCACAGGGCGCGCAGCAAGGTGTCACTGGCGGACCTCCAGTCTTCGCAAACGATCTGCGGCAAGCGATCGAAGCCGGGCGGGACTACGCGGACGCGAGAGGCGGGAGCGCCCCGGTCCTCCAGGATGGACCTTCCGTGGCGGCTCACGCAGATCAGGCGTTCCGCACACAGTAGCGGTTCCTCGAGCTCGCGGTCGCGGGCGTACTCCTTGCTCTCCGCCGGTCTGCCGCCCGCGATGCTCGGCAGCTCGTGGACCATCGCCACCAGCGGACGGGCAGCCTGCCAGCGCTCAAGGTGTGGGGCGCAGGCGACGCGGGCGAGGGCGTCTACCACCAGCGCGTCGAAGTGCTCAGGGTCGAGTAGGGAGCCGAGCTGCGGAGCGGCGGCCCTCTGTTCCTCTACGGAGGCGCCGGAGGCCAGGACCTCCTCGACCTCCACGCCCGCCTCTCGCAGCCCCGAGATCACCTGAGCATTATAGAGGTAGCCGCCGGTCAGCCTGCCCGTGTCTCCGACCGTTACAAAGGCGACGCGCAAGGAGACTCCGGATCAGACAAGGGGATCTTCGCGTGCGGCGTAGACATCAGGGGACTCCCAGATGCGAACCGTGAGCGAGTCCAGGCCCCTGCCGCGTAAAGAAGGGGCGAGTTTCTCCCAACAGTGGCGGGCCACTGCCTCAGCGGTCGTGTTCACGCCCGCGAGGTCCGGCACCTCAGCTAGATCCCGATAGTGCAGGGAGGCGGCGAGCCCTTCGATGGCCGGGCGCAGCTCGCCGATGTCGCAGAGGGTCTCGTCGTCTCGCAGGCACTCACCGCGCACGATCGCCTCCATCCGGTAAGTGTGGCCGTGCGTCCTTGTGGCGGACCCGAAGTCCCCCACGAGGCGGTGGGCCGCCTCGAACCTCGCCGCGACAAAAACCTCGTACAACCTGCCTCCTCTCTTACTCGTTGTAGGTCAGGACCACCTGAGCCGTCTCGGAGGGGCGCTCGTCTACGAGCTGGTAGGCCAGCGGGGCCTCCGAGAACGCGAAGCGGTGGGAGATGAGGCTCTCGAGCCTCAACCTGGGGTCTTCGAGCAGCCCGAGCACGGCCTTCGTCCTGCGGGTCCTGTCCCAGCGCGGCGCGAGCTCTGGGTTTACCCGGCCGACCTGGGAAGAGCGCACCCGTATCCTCTCCCGGTGAAAGCGCCCTCCGAGGTCGAGTGTGACCGGCTTGGTACCGTACCAGGAGGCCACCACCACGGTCCCCTCCCCGGCGACCACCTCCGTGGCGGCCCGTAGAGCCGCCCCCGCTCCGCTCGCTTCGACCGCCACGTCGGCGCCCCGCCCTCCTGTCGCCTCGAAGACGCGCTCCTTCAGGTCTTCGCCTGTCTCTAGAGCCTCGTCGGCTCCCACAGCAAGCGCGAGCTTCCGCCTACTCGCTAACGGCTCTACGATCAGTACGTGCCGGGCTCCGGCCATCCTGAGCAGTTGGGCCACCAAGAGACCCACCACACCGGCACCGAATACCAGCGCCGTCTCCCCTAGCCTGAGCGGTGCGTCGTGCACCACGTTCAGGGCGGTCTCTAAGTTGGCCGCGAACAGGGCGCGCTCAGGTGAAAGGCTTTCGGGGAGGCGAACGGGCAATCCGGCCGCCACGGTAAAGAGGTCTTGGTGCGGGTGGTTAACGAAGACGAGGTCTCCGGGGGCGAGTTGCTCGACTGCTCGTCCACTGTCGAGAACGCGACCGACGGCAGCGTAGCCGTACTTTATCGGGAAGGCGAAGCTTCCCTCTAGCGTGGGAAGGTCCAGCGCCAGGTTCGGTGGCGCCTCCCCGCGGTAGACGAGCATCTCGGTCCCTGGGCTCGGGGCGGAGACTACGGTGCGGACCCGCACCTCGCTAGGTCCCGGCGGCGAAACAATCTCGGGGCGAAGTTCCGCCGCTCGTGTCGCGGCGAACCAGAGAGCCCTGGCCTCTAGTTGACCGGCGGCCTCGCCGGCGCCCCGTCCGGGTGCGGGATCAGCCCTCATCAGACGCACCAGGGTAGACGACGCGGGCATCGAGGATCAGGTCAACGCCCAGAGTAGTAACGGAGAGGTCTACGAGGGCTATTGAGTCGACAAGCTTGCAGATGCCGAGGTCTCCTATAGCCTCCATACCGCGGCCGAGGATCTTGGGTGCAACACAGACGGCGAGGCGGTCCACTAACTGATTGTAGAAGAGGGAGGTGATGAGGGCCGCCCCGCCTTCAACCATCACGGAGCGTACCCCTCCCTTCCGGAGGACCGTCATCAGAGCCCCCAGATCCACTCTCCCGCTGGCATCTTCCGGCAGCTTGAGAACCCTCGCCCCGAGGGCTCGTGCCTCCTCGCGGCGCGCCTTCGGAGCGCGCCCGGTTACGGCGAGTACGGTTCCCTTCGCGGCCCTGTTCGCGAGGACGGCGGCGGTGGGCGGGAGACGCAGGGAGCTGTCGACCACAACGCGCAGAGGGTCATCCCCGGGCGCGTGGCGGACAGTGAGGCGCGGGTCGTCCGCACATGCGGTACCGACGCCGATCATAACGGCGTCGTGGCTGGCGCGCATCTCATGCGCGAAGACGAGCGACTCGGGACAGCTGATCCACTGCGAGGCGCCGTTCGCGGTCGCCAAGCGCCCGTCGAGTGTCTGGGCGTAGCTGACGGTGACGGCCGGGCGTCTGGTCGTCTGCGCCTCGGCGGTCCTTGCTCCCTCGGTCATCCCCGAAGCGAGTCCTTTCCAGCGGCCCCGTCCTGCCGTGGGAGAAGATGCCCCATCTTCTCCCTTTTGGTGCGCAGGTACCGTGCGTTGGAAGGGTTGGGCGAGATCGGAAGCGGCAACCTCTCGACGACCTCGACACCGTAACGCCTAAGGCCCTCGATCTTGGCGGGGTTGTTGGTCAGCACCAGGGCCCAACTTACGTCGAGGTCCAAGAGCATCTCGGCCGCAACCTGGTAGTCGCGTGCATCCTCGGGTAACCCCAGGGTGAGGTTAGCCTCGACCGTGTCCAGGCCCTGCTCCTGTAGTGTGTAGGCGTACATCTTCCTGGTCAGGCCGATGCCCCGCCCCTCCTGGCGCAGGTACAGCAGAACGCCGCGTCCCCGCTCTTGGAGAAGCCGCATACTCTCCTCCAGCTGCTCGCCGCAGTCGCAACGACGTGAGCCGAACCGGTCCCCAGTCATGCACTCCGAGTGCACGCGCACTAGAACCGGCTCACCGCTGCGCGTGTTATTGGTAGCCTCGTCACCGACAGAACCGACCGTCAGGGCTACGTGCTCTTTTTCGTCCTGCTCGCCGTAAACGTACATCATGAAGTCGCCGTGACAGGTCGGCAGGCTAACCTTTGTGATGCGCCTGAGGTGCTGCATGCT
>JALZEL010000186.1 GCA_030862075.1 Actinomycetota bacterium
CGAGCCTTCCGTAGGTGATCCGGCGGTAGAGGTTTATGTTCGTCCACTGCTGCCCTCCTAGCGTCCAGGAGGGCCTCAAGGGCATGTGCTCGTAGTAGGCCTGGTAGGCGGCAGCCCGCAGCTCGACGAAATCCGCAGCGCTGATGTACCAGGAGTGCGTGCCGGCGTAGTCGTTTTCCACCTCGTGGTCGTCCCAGCTAACCACCCAGGGATGTGCCGCGTGGGCGGCCTGCAGATCCTGGTCGCTCTTGTATTCAGCGTGCCGGTTACGGAAGGCTGCTAGATCCGTTGGTGCAGGCGTTTCGTACACTCGCGGTCCGCCCGGCACTGGCCTGCTCTCGTAGATGTAGTCTCCGAGGTGGACGACGAGATCCAGCTCCTCATCCTGGGCCACGTGCCTATACGCCGGGTACAATCCCTCCTGCCAGCTCTGGCAGTTGGCGAAGGCGAACGCCATGGCTGGCACCTCTGCTGTGGGCTCCGGCGCGGTCTTGGTGCGGCCCCTAGCTTCGTGGTCCCCCGCGATGAAGCGGTAATGATAGCGTGTTGCCGGCTCAAGTCCCGTGACCTCCAGGTGCACCGAGTGAGCCAACCTCGCCTCGGCGACGCCCCTCGGCTTCACAGCAGCTGTGGGGTGTTCGCGCGACGTTTGGACGATATTCGTAAAGCTAGCGTCCGTTGCGACCTCCCAGTCCACCACAACGTCTCCTTGCTCGTCCATCCCTCCGCCGTTCAAAGGGTCCGGCGCTAGGCGCGTCCACAGAACAACGCCGTCGGGTAACGGATCCCCCGAAGC
Source organism: Actinomycetota bacterium (assembly GCA_030862075.1). Classification (GTDB taxonomy): domain Bacteria; phylum Actinomycetota; class Rubrobacteria; order Rubrobacterales; family Rubrobacteraceae; genus Rubrobacter_F. Next base: position 797 of record JALZEL010000186.1, read on the forward strand.
GACTCCTAGCGTAAAGGGATTGCCTAAGGCGGAGGGGTATTCCGTAAGCGGCATGCTGATCTACCTCCTTGCTCCTACAACCTTCGGCAGGCTGCTTTCTCTAAACGACGTCCTGCTAAACACCTTGGGTGCGAGTCAGTTAAGGCGTTCGAGAAGATCGCCGCGACTGGACCCAGGGATCTGCCCTCTCCAATACATCTGCCGGTTGATAGATAGCCTGGCCAGTCTCCCCTTGTGGCCACCGGCCTAGTTCCTTCAGATTCTTGTCAGTGAAGACGATGGCCAGTCCAAGCGTCGGGGTTATCAAGGTTTCTGAAGATGGTGAGGCGGTCTTTTAACTCAAATATCGGAACGGCAGTTTCCGGAGTAAGACTGACGACCTCTTTGACTTCGACACGGCACGGAAAGTACTCATCCTCCCATATGGGACTCCAATCCTTGAAAGGTTCCGAGATTACTTCCAACACACCGATAAAGCGCGAAACCCCCGTTAAGTAGCAGAGCAAATAGTCGCCCGGCTTGATTCGCTGCACCGTTCTCCAACGCCCCTCCCTAAAGCCGGAAACCTTGGCTCTCGCATCGAGGAACTCTTGCCAAGTGGTCCCCGTAAATAGATCCAACCAGTAGCTTTGATTGTCCTCCACCCTCACCTCGATCTTCAAAGATTGAGATACACCCCAAGATAACACAAGGCCACTTATTGCTAGGTAGTGGTACCTAGCCGTATGAAGCGGAACAGGGTTAGTCGGTGCGTAGGGGGATCATTGCTGCAAAGACACTGTGCACTTGTTAGATACGGTTATCGTTTGTATAATGTAGTGTATGGAGAGGTTCTTAGAGGTGGACGGGACGCGGCTGAGGCGAATCAGGAGGGCACGTGCCCTCTCTCAGAGAGACCTTGCTCGCATCACGGGCATGGCTCACGACACCATAAGCCAGCTTGAGACCGGCAAGCGCGAAGCCCAACCACGCACTATTCGTAAGTTAGCTGAGGCGTTGGGGGTAGAACCCAGAGTGCTCATGAAGGGAGACTAAAGGATGCAGAGTACGAATGGCCACGGCCCCAAGCGAGCAATCCTCTACGCCCGCGTCTCGACCGAAGAGCAGGCGAGCAGCGGCCACAGCCTCGACCAACAAATAGAAGCCCTGCGAGAATACGCAGCACGCGAGGGCTACGAAGTGCTTGAGGAGGCCGTAGACGCTGGGTACAGCGGCGGGAGCTTGGCACGTCCCGGGATGGATCGCGTTAGGGATCTAGTGGCTGCTGGTAACGTTTCGGTGGTATTAGCCCAAGACCGCGACCGCTTCGCCCGGAAGGTCGTGCTAAACGGCTTGCTGGACGAGGAATTCTCGAAGCACGGCTGCAAGACGAAGTCCCTCAATGACTACGGAGACGATAGTCCCGAAGGGGCCCTGATGCGTGGCATACAGACCCAGTTTGCTGAGTACGAACGGGCCAAGATAACTGATCGAACCCGGCGAGGGAAAGTGGCGAAGGCTCGTAAGGGACAGATACTCAGAAGCTCAAAGCCCCCGTTCGGTTTCAGGTACACCGCAACGGGCGACGGGCTGCTTATTCACAAGCCAGAGATGGTGGTGGTCGAGAAAATATTCTGCATGGCGGCTGCCGGGTTAGGCCGCCATGCAATTCAGACCCGACTATACGCTGAGGGTGTGCCTTCACCGAAGGGGGAGCGGGTGTGGTCACGCTCGACGCTCAAGAAGATACTCTTCAGCGACCTGTACATACCTTACAGCCGCAACGAGCTTGCTGGGTTGGTGCCTGCGGAGGTGTTGGCCCGGGTGGACGCTGATGCTCGGTTCGGTATTTGGTGGTTTGGCCGCAAGCAGGTGACGGTAGCAGCATATTCTCCTTCACACCCGGAAAACGGCGGGCGGCTCTATAAGGAGCACACGACTACTCGGATTCGTCCTAAAGAGGAGCGGACAGCTGTGCCAGTGCCAGCTTATCTGCCGCGTTGGCTAGTAGATCAGGCTCGTGACTCATTGGCAGCTAACAAGAGCACTGAGAGAAAGTATTTGGCACGTGAGTGGGAGCTGCGTGGGATACTGCGCTGTGTATGTGGCTCGATTATGGCAACTCAGACGGCGCGATCGGGGGCGGGCAACTCTACTTATCACTACTACAGATGCGGCCGTCGCAGGAAGCTCGGGAGCATGTGCGACTGCACGCAAAGATCTATAACGGCTACCGATATCGAGGAAATCGTTTGGAGTTTTGTGTCTAGGATCTTGCAAGATCCCGAAGTGATACGGCGCGGAATAGAGCGCTTGATAGAGCGCGAACAGGTTGCACGGACTGACGATCCGGAGTGGGAGGCTCAGACCTGGGCACATAAGATTGACGAGTGCGATCGGCGCCGCAGCGCTTACCAAGATCAGCAGGCCGCAGGGTTAATGACCCTGCAAGAACTCGGCGCCAAACTCAATGAGTTGGAGAATATCCGCAGAACTGCCGAACAAGAGCTTGTAGCTCTCAAGACTCACCGAGAGCGTATGGACGAGCTTGAGAAGGATTGCGTCGCTCTGCTAGAGTCTATGGCGCAGATAGTGCCAGAGGCGCTGAATAGCCTCACGGGAGAGGAACGCAACAGGATTTACCGGGTGCTGCGCTTAGAGGTCTCCCCGGCCTCTGCTGGCTACGAAGTAAATGGTGCGTTTTGTACTTCTGAAACCCGGCGGGGATCGGGAGCCGCGAAAAAACGGCGGTCGAGCTCGCTGGGGAGGTCATAAGCGCCGCCGGCGGCCTGCACGGCCTTTACGACGTCTCCATGTAGGTTCCAATCCCAGAAATTTCCTGCTCTACGCTTCAGTGCCCTTCTGAGCGAAGGAACGCCTGAGGTGGAACTGGCGCTGGCTTAAATGAGGGCGTCCTCACGATCCAGGTAGGATGGCGACAAAGGGCTGATTTAAGAGGCTTTACAGCGCTTCGCTCTTAGAACGCGTTTCAAAATCCTGAGGCCACCATTTTCGGCCCCTTCCCCTCTATCGCCAGCATGCACGCCTGCGTATATTTATCGACGAGCGCTACACCTTGTCCTCGGACAATACCTAAAACGAGTAACATGAGGTTGCATCTAGCTTTGAGCTTCAGCCCACTTCGGTCGCGTGTATCCTTTATAGTGGGCTCCGCAGTGGGAATATGAACACGGGACGGGCGAGTGTAGGCCATGCTCAAGATCGGGGAGTTCTCGCAGTTGGGGCGGGTGTCGGTGCGTATGCTCCGCCGCTACGACGCGATTGGCTTGCTCAAGCCCGCGGAGGTGGACTACCTCTCGGGGTATCGCTTCTACGCCATCGAGCAGTTGCCGCGCCTCAATCGCATCCTGGCGCTGAAGGACCTGGGGCTCTCGCTGGAGCAGATCGGGCGCCTCCTGGAGCGGGAGGAACTGCCGGCCTCGGAGCTACGCGGGACGCTTGCCATGTGCCAGGCGGAGCTCGAAGAGGAGCTGCGCGAGGGACGCGAACGGCTTAGGCGGGTTGAAGCACGCTTGAGGCAGATAGAGGGCGAGGGGGAGCCGTCGCCCTATGAGGTGGTCCTGAAGAAGGCGGCGCCCCTGACGGTCGCCTCGATGCGCACGGTTGTGCCCTCGATCCCCGACATGCCCGACTATCGCTGCTGGCTCTACGAGAGGCTCTACGACTGGCTCGAGGCGCGCGGAGTGAAGCGGGGCTCGGCGGGGCCGGAGCTGGCAATCTACCACGCCGCCGAGTTCGTGGAGCGGGACGTGGACATGGAAGCGGCCGTGACTGTGCACGATACGGGCCTCCCAAAGGATGCTGCGCCCCCTAACCTGCCGGGGGTTCGGACGGCGATCCGGGAGCTGCCCGCCGCCCGGGAGGTCGCAAGCACCGTGCACAGGGGGCCGTTGTGGGAGGTGCCGGACGCGATCTCGGCGCTCTTCGCCTGGATAGGGGAGAACGGCTATTCCGCGGCCGGTCCGTACCGTGAGCTTCACCTCTTCTGGCGTGAGACCGAACTAGCCAAAAAGCTCGGCGGCCTTGATTCCGTGGTGATCGAGATGCAACTCCCCGTCGGCAAAGCGGCACCCAATAGAGCCTGAAACGTCCGCCTAAAAACTGTCCCAAAATTCTCTGCGTTTGCCCTTGACTCTCTCATAGTGTGAGGGTCGATTCTCCTCCAGGTAAGCCAACGGAGCGGCAGGGGGCCGCGAGAGGAGACAGGGAGCGATGAGCAACGGCAACGAAGTACACGTCGTTTTGGGCGCAACCGGCGGTATCGGTTCGGCGTTGATCGAGGAACTCGCGAGGCGCGGCCACCGAGTCCGTGCCGTGAGCCGGAGCGGAAGCGCCCCTGCAGGCGCCGAGAGCGTGGAGGCCTTCAGGGCCGACGTCTCCAAACCCGAGGCCGCGAGGGCGGTTTGCTCCGGGGCCTCGGTTGTCTACCATGCCGCCCAGCCCCCTACACGCGATGGCGCCAAGAGTTCCCGGCCATGACAGATGCCGTGATTGAGGGCGCAGCAAGCGCCAGGGCTAAGCTCGTCTTCGCCGACAACCTCTACATGTACGGGCCGGGCAGCCCGCAGCCGATGACTGAGGAGACTCCGCAAAGGGCGACCGGCAAAAAGGGCAGGGTCCGTATCCTAATAGCCGAGAAGTTACTGGTAGCCTACCGCACGGGCAGGATCAGGGTCGCAATCGGGCGTGCCTCCGACTACTACGGTCCGGGTGGAACCGGCACGATCGCGGGCGATACCGTCTTCGGCGCCGCGGTCGCGGGCAAGACGGTCTGGTGGCCCGGCTCTCTGAAGGTGCCCCATCAGTTCAACTATCTGCCAGACCTCGCCCGCGCTCTCAT
>JALZEL010000197.1 GCA_030862075.1 Actinomycetota bacterium
AGCCCATCTTTGGCCACGAAAGTGAGCCTCTTCAAAAAAACCGCTCCTTCGGCCTCGAAGGTCGGCAGACCCAGCGCCGTCGCGAACTCGAGGTCTTCGTCGCTAAGCAATTCGAAGGGCAGGTGCAGCCGCTCGGCGGCCTCCGCCTGGTACTCGGTGTCCTGGGTGCTAATCCCGTAGACGTGCACGCCGAAGTTGCGAAGCTCCGCGTGGTGGTCCCGGAAAGAGCACGACTGCGGGCTGCATCCCCTGGCCCCGGGGATCTCATCCCACCCCTGCGGCAGATCCCTACCCGGTCTGCCCATCATCGGGTAGCAGTACACCACGGTACGACCCTCGAGGGACGAGAGGTCCACGACGTTGCCCGCCGTCGATGGTAAAGGGACGGAGGGTAACCGTGCTCCGCGCAGGTGGTCGGCCGCCCCGTCGTCTTCCGGCACCGGCAAATTCTCCGGCAGGTTCTGGAAGCTGCCTTGGTCAGTCATGACGCTACTCCTCCTTACGCGAGTTGTGCAAACGTCAGCAAGCACCTGCTCCGTCAACTACTATACAAGAGTCTTAGTAGCGCGACATTAAGGAGATGAGAAGCTTCATGTCGTCTTCCGGCATTGTCCGGTGGGGTGGGTTGGCGGCCATGCTGGGCGGCACCCTGGGCATAGTCCTGGCTCCTATCCTCACCTATCTTTTGACTACTTCCTCGAGCGCCTACCTGATCTTCGGCAAGGGGTATTTCTTGGTCTACCTGGGCTGCCTGGCGGGGCTGATGGGTCTCAACGCCCAAAGGATGAGAAGCCCCAGACGGCCGAACATGGAAAGGCTAGGCCTCCGCATAACCTTCGTCGGACTCGCTATATCTCTTGTGGGGGACTTCCTCGCGTATTGGGGCGATATCTTCGGCGGAGAGTTGCTTGCGGAAAGAGAATTCACTGGCGTACAAGCTGGAGGGGTCATCGTCGAGGTATTGGGACTCCTCCTCTTGCTAGTCGGCTCGGTGATTCTTGGCGTCACCTACTTGCGGGCAAACGTGCTGCCGCGCTTGCTCGCTTGGCTGCTCATCCTGGCGGGACCGGGCGGCCTTTTGCTCTCTTTTGCTTTGCATTTTCCAAGCGGAACGATGCTGCTATTCTGTGTCGCCTGGGTGGTGCTCGGGTACACGCTCTGGTCGGGAAGGAGCGCAGCAGCTGAGCATCCCTCACATGTGAATTAGGCGGGCTCGCCTAGCCGAAGGAATTTTGGGTCAGAACTTGGGATTTTGTTTTCGAGTAGCTACGAGCCTGTTGAATAACACCTTTATGCCTCTTTCTGGCTCCTCTTTAACGCCGAGAACACTGTTTATTGGGCGTTTTGAGCCTAGTTTGAAACCACCGATCGGTCCGGCGACGACTTTTTCAACAGGCTCGCTAGTCTTCTATTCCAAGACCTAGGTAAAGATGCTGTATAGTTAGTGCCACGTGAGCCTTTTGTAAGAGCAGGTGAGGGGTTGTGATGACGGAACTCGCGTCCGGCGGGGCGCTGGAGGCGGCCGCTTGGAAGGTCAAGAATCTGGACGACTTCGAGGCGAGGCTCGAGAGGGCCGCGCACAGGGTGGACGAGTTGGCCAAAACGCGCGGGGCGGCGGCGCTCGCGATCTACGAGGCCGCCCTGATGAAGAGCGGGCGCCCAATGGAGGAGGTGCGTGCGAAGGTCCGCGAGTTCGCGGAGACCTTCGAGGACGAGGAGGAGGAGCTGACGATACCACGCGCCAGCGGCATCATGAACGTCGAAGGCGACGAGTGGTTCTTCGGAGACGAGGCTTTGAGGGTGATGACCGGGCAGCTCCTCGGGCAGTTCCAGCACCGGGTGGCCCAGTACAACTACGTGAACGAGCGCGAGGTCTTGAGGCGCTGGGCCGACGGATACGACACGCGGCTCTTCATCCGGCGGCGCATCTACGAGACGGAGCCGATCGTCGGCGTGGTCGCCGGCTTCGATCTCCCGCTCGTCCAGTACCTGCGCGTGGCCGCGGGCGGCGACACGGTCGTGCCGTCCGGGGAGCTCGCGCGCGCCCTCCTCGCTCTCGACGTCCTCGATGAAGAGGCCCAAGACAACGACTACGCGGTGCTAGCCGTCGCCGAGAACCTGGCCTTGCGCCTCGAGCTCCCCGCCCCGATCGTCGGCGAGATCCTGTACGACCTTGCCCGCGAGGGCCGCCTCGAGTTCCCCGAACCCCCGCCTGAAGTTACGGGCGAAGAGACCGAAGAAGCCGCGGCGAAGGAAGACGCCGAGACGGAAGGGTAATCGGTGAGGCCGGCCTCCGGCGAGTGGGCCAAGCGTCGGGCCGCGCAGCGGGAGGCAGAGTGGAGGGAGAAATCCACCAGGGTGCAGGACCTCCAGGCCAAAGACACCTCGGGAGCCCGCGAGGAAGAAGGCGGAGAGAGACCCATCCCCGCTCCGCCCGAGGACGAGCCGCCGCAGAGCGCGTCGGGTACGCGCGACGAAGGCTCGTAGTGCCCGGTATGGGGTAGCTCGGGCGCGAGCATTACGGGCGGGTTCGAAATCTGTTTCGGTGATAGAATGGTCTTCGTCAAGGTTAATAATTCATAGATCAGCTTTTCCACACCTATATTGGCGGAATAGATCCAGGCAACAGGCAAGCAAGGAGAGATCGGAGTATGGCGGATTCGAAGAAGCGTATCGCCCTAAAGCCCCACATGAAGCAGATACGGGAATGGGTAAACGCGGGCAAGACAGACGAGTGGATCGCCGACGCTTTGGGTACCAGCGCCTCCTCCGTGCAATCTTTCCGCTCCCGCAACGATATCTACCGTCGCGACCGAGGAGCGGTCAGCGAGCAAGCGAGCGTCTTCGAGGGGGTCCTCGACCACGGCGAGCGCGACGGCTGGGGGATGTGGTTCGACCCCGCGGTGGCGGACGACCCGATCTGGAGAGAACACTGGGCCGGCGTCGAGTCGGTCGTGGTCAAGGTGGCCGAGGATTCGATAGTCCTGGAGGCCCTCAAAGACACCCCGCAGGGTCCAGCGCAAATTGCCGTGCAGGACGAGACCGGCGACGGCTCTGAACCACAAGCCACCTTCCCCGTCGAGACCGCCCCGGCTCCCGTGGCCCCCGCTGACCCGGACCGGGAGCAGGGCCGGGTGAAGTGGTTTGATCCCGAAAAGGGCTACGGTTTCCTGGTGCGACCGACCGGCGAGGACCTCTTCGTGCACCACTCAGAGGTGATCGGCGACGCTTCGGCGTTGGAGCCCGGCGGCGAGGTCGAGTACGTCGTCGGCAGCAACGACCGGGGCCCGAACGCCCGCGGCGTCCGCCTAGTGGGGTAAAGGCTTTGCTTTTTATCTACTAGCGGTCAGCAAGGAGCCGAGGGAGTCCCCGCCGCGTGTTCCCCGCGTCCCGCGCCAGCCCGTTGCATCGCAATAGCCGCGAGCGCCACGGGAGAAGTGCCTAACAGCTGATACCTGACGGCTATCTACTAGAGAAGTGCTTCGTGGAGGCGAGCTCCAAGAGCCGAGGTGCTGCGTCGGGCTCCGAGAGGTTCCAGAGGATGCGGGTGAAGGAAGCGTTCGGGGCGCGTTCGAGGCCGGGGAGAATCTCGGGCCCGAAGCGGTCCCGCAAGAACGCGCGCATGATGCCGCCGTGCGAAACAACGACAGAGGGGCCGTCGGTGCTCTCGGGACGAGATAGGATCCCGTAAACGGCCCTCTCGAACCGTTCCAGTATCTCCTCGTCGGTCTCGGCCCCCGCAAGCGTCCAACGCTCCTCTTCGGGCAGGGCGAGAAATTTTTCGACGAACGCGGGATTACTGGCTTCTTGTTCGGCCCAGGTGTGGCCTTCAAGTACGCCACCGTAGCGTTCCATGAGCTCCGGCATGGGCACCACGCTACTGGAGTAGCCGGCCTCACGTGCCACTATCTCTGCGGTTTCGAAGGCCCGAGAGAGGGGGCTGGCGTAGATACCGGAGAGCCTCGTTCCTTTCAAGGCCCGGCCCGCGTAGGCGGCCTGTTTACGGCCCTCTTCGGAGAGGGGGAACTCCAACTGGCCCTGCCAGACTCCGGACGCGTTCGCGGTGGACTGGCCGTGGCGGAGCAGGATCATCTCTCGCTGCCCGTTTGCCCGATCAGAAATCATGCGATCCATGTTCATGCGCGTTAGTTAGTATACTAGGGCGGCCTGCGGCAGACCGCTTTCGAAACGTAACTCTCGATGCTAAAATTCCCACGACTTTTGGTCCATATGACGGGGGGAGTACGTATGTTCTGGAGGCGCCGGGAGCGCGAAACGCCCAGGGAACAAACTAGGGCTTCCGGTCCTTTGGCCGAGCCGCAAGAAACCTCGACATCAGGCCCCCCCACACAAGCCATCGAGCTAGAGCGCGACGCCCCTCGTGCGGCTTCTATTACCCGGGTCGCCGAGGAGTTGAGGCGGCGCGGCGAGGAAGTCGTCGAGCTCTTTAAGGAGATCTCCTCTCCGGCGGGTCAGGCGGTTTTGCCGATCTACCTCCGCCGCGACGGAGAGAAAGTCTTCGTCGAGGTCGAGACTGGCCCCTGGGAGGGAAGGGCAGTGGAGGGCGTCCTGAGAATCGCTGCCGTGCTCCGCGGCTCGGAGCACTCGGATGCGACGCTGGAAGTCCTGGGCGCCTACCCCGTGCCGGAGGAGGTCAGCTATTTCTGCGGGCGCTCGCCAGCCGCCCTCTTCCAACTGGACCTAGTCCCATACGACGATCTGGAGAACCCCGGGGCCTGCGCCGAGTCGTTCAGGCGCGCCGCCGAACGGCACTGGGATTTGAACCTCGACTACGATCCCGGGGAGTTGCCCCTGGTGGAGGAGCTGCTGCTCGCGGCCTTCGAAGATGTCGAGAGCGGGGCGCGCGCCCCGGTACTCGACGCGCTCGTGCACGGTCTCGGTTGCTACATCGGCGAGACAGTGCGGCGCCACGCTGCGCCGCAAGGCTCGTGGCGTCCGGCCATGGTTTGGGGTGAAGGAGTAGTGCTCGAGTTTCCGGGCCTCGACGCCGATCCCATCGGCGAGGCCCGCGCTTTTCTGGAGAGCGGCACCGAGGATTCCGTCGCCTACTACGTCACTTACGCCCTAGAAGAGCTAAACGGCCAACGAGAGCCGAACAGCTAATCGAAGCGCCTGCGGAGCTCGCGGATGATGTCGGAGGAGTCCACGAGCACCTCATCGTCTACAGTGAGGATCGGGATCGCACGCTGCCCGGAGAGCTTTATGACCTCTTCCCGACCGTCGGCATCGGCGTCGACCGCCTCGTAGGGAAGGTTCAGCTTCTCGAGCTCGTTCTTGACCCTCCGGCAGTACGGGCAGTAGTCGCCGGTGTAGAGCTTTATCCTGGCCTCTCGCGTTTGAGGCTGTGCCACGGTCTTCCTCCTAAACTCGTAATTCTTCGCGTTCCAAGCTCTCGGGGCGTAGAGATTATACTGCGCTGTCCGCGCTACCTCTGTTATTCAGCCAGCTCGACTATGAGCTCGACTTCGATAGGGGCGTCCAAGGGGAGCTCGGCGACGCCGACGGCGGTGCGGGCGTGGTGACCCTGCTCGCCGAAGAGCTTGCCGATGAGATCCGAGGCCCCGTTCATGACCCCCGGCTGGCCGTTGAAACCGGCGGCGGAGGCGACATAGCCGGTTACCTTCACGACGCGACGCACGTTCTCCAAAGAGCCGGCCTCCTCCTTGACGGCGGCGAGGGCGTTGAGGGCGCACAGGCGGGCGGCCTCCTTCGCGTCTTCGACGGAGATTTCCTGGCCGACTTTGCCGGCGTACAACAGCTGCCCCTCCCTCAAAGGGAGGTGGCCGGCGGTGAAGACGAGGACGCCGGTGCGGGTCGTAGGGACGTAAGAGCCGGCGGGGTGGGGGACGGTGGGAAGCTCGTAACCGAGGCCCCTCAGTCGGTCTTCCACCCCTTCGGACACCTAGTTCAACGCCTCTTCGTACTCGGTCGAGTCGTAGAGCAAGGGGTAGTCGGACCTGTAAGACTCGCCGGCGATGACCTCACCGATAAAGACGGTGTGGTCGCCGGCGCGAGCGGTGTCGAGGACCCTACAGTCGAGGTACGCTAGACAATCGAGAAGGATGGGAGAGCCGTTGGGGGACTGGCCGTAGGGGATGCCATAGAGCTTGTCGTGGTACTCGCCGCTAGTCTCGGCGAAGTGCGTGGCGACGTCCACTTGATCGTCGCGCAGCACGCTCAAAGCGAAGGTCGAGCTATCCTGGACGACGCCGTGGGTATAGCGGTCGTCGCGCACGGCGACGGCGACGTAGGGGGGGCGTTCGGAGACCTGGGAGACCCAGGAGGCGGTCATGGCCGCCATCTCGCGGCCCCTCCGGGACCCGAGCACGTAGACGCCGTGGGTGAGGTTAGCTAGAGCGCTTGAGATGGCGCTCGCTTCATGCTCCGGTCTGTCCACCACCATTCTTCCTGTTCGTCGATGTAACGCATGCATTGTACCAACCCGCGGAGATGCGGAAGGGTTTCGCGAGTATAATCGCGCTCGTGCGCGCGAAGGATAGATGGGGAAGGTCGGGTTGTCTCAAGGTCTGAGCGTCGCGCTGGTCGGGGTGGGTTTCTTACAGGCCGTGGTGTACCTGTTGTTCGTCCGATTCATCGACCTCTACGAGCGAGAAGAGCTCAAGTACGTGATCCCGGTCTTCGCCTGGGGGTTCCTGGTCGCGACGACGGTCTCGCTCTTCTTCAACACCCTGTTCGCCGTGACCTTGGGCACGGTGGTGAGGGATGCCCAGGTGGTGGAGTTCTTCACGGCGGTCCTGGTAGCGCCCGTGGTCGAGGAGTGCGCCAAAGGGCTCGCGCTCCTGATCGCCTTCGCGGTCGCGTTGTTGGTTTCTTTGCGGCGCGGGGCGCTCAAGTTCTCCGGTGTGATGGACGGCATCGTGTACGGGTCGGCGGTGGGGTTCGGGTTCGCGATCGCCGAGGATATCCTCTACGGCGTCCAGTTCGGCGAGGAGCTCTTCGTGGTCCGGCGCGTCTTCGGGGGCTTCGCTCACGCGGCGTTCACCTCCCTCACCGGAATCGGGATCGGCCTCATCCCCTGGGTGCGCTCGTGGGCTTTGAAGGTCCTCCTGCCGATCTTGGGGCTCGCGGGCGCGATCCTGCTGCACGCGACCTTTAACTTCGCGGGGGCGCTCTTCGGGCCCCTGGCCTACGTCATAGGGTTCCTCGTGCTCCTACTGTACGTGCTCATCATCGTGGTCTGGCTCGCCGTCGAGCGCAGGACCATCCGGGAGGAGCTCAGGGACGAGGTCGCGGCGGGCACCATAAGCGAGGGCGAGTATGCCATCCTCCCGACTTACTTCCGCCGGAAGGTCTACTACCTCGGCCTGATCTTCACCGGACACCTCGGGGAGTGGCGCCGCGCCCGCAAGGTGCACGAGGCTGCGGTGAACCTCGCCTTCACCAAGCGCCTGAGCCGCCACTCCTACGCCTCCCCCCAGGCGAGCCGGACAGAGCGCCTCAGGCGACGCATAAACGAGCTGAGGGGCGGGCATCCCCTGCGGGTCGGCTCCTGAGCAACCCCTTGGACGGACTACCAGAGGCCACCGGTGTGATACTGGCCGGCGGGAGGAGCCGCCGAATGGGCCGGGACAAGCTCCCGCTGAAGATCGGGGACGCCGCGCTGCTCGACCGGGTCCACAGCGCCCTGGCCTCCCGCTGCGAGGAGATACTCATCGTCGGCGACGGGGGACACGTCCCCGCCGGGGCCCGCCGGATCTCCGATCTGCGTTCCAGCCGCCAGGGCCCACTCGCCGGCATCGAAGCCGGTCTCTTCGCCGCGAGGCACCGGTCCATCTTCGTCGCGGCGGGCGACATGCCGTTCCTTGCGGACGATTTCGTGAGGCACTTGCTCGGCTTCCTCTCCGATAACGTCCCGGCTGTGGTGCCCGACCTCGACGGGCCACACCCCTTATGCGCCGCGTACGGGCGCGAGGTCTTGTCCGCCGCGAGCGCGGCCCTGGATCGGGGCGTGCGGTCCGTGCGCGAGCTGCTCGAGAACCTGCCGGGGGTACGGTACGTTGGAGAAAAAGAGCTGCGTCACTTCGGCGATCCTAACCTCCTGCTCACGAACGTCAACTCGCCCGAGGACCTCGACCGGGCACGGGCCGCGCTCCGCGAAGGGGCGACCCGCCCCAGAGGATGAAGGAGGTTACGCCATCGACCGTACCCGACTCCCTCCTCGGGGAGATACGGGCGCTGGTGCGGTTGTACCGCGGCGAACCGGTGCTGGAGGATTATGCTCCGGGAAGCCCCGAGACGGTAGTGGTGCTCGGGACGCAGGTATTGCCCGGCGGGAGGCCGAGCAGCACGCTACGGGCCAGGGCTCTGCACGCGGCCCGTCTCTATGCCGGAGGGGAAGTGGTGCTCTTGATACCGACCGGCAGCGTCGGAAAGCACCCGCCGAGCGAGGCGGAGGTAGCGGCGAGGATACTGCGGGAGGCGGGGGTGCCCGACGAGGTCGTCCTTATCGAAGAGGAGGCCCGGAGCACGCGGGAGTCGGCACGGCTGGTAGCGGCGATGGCGGAGGAGAGGGGGATACGGGGTGTGGTGCTCGTCACGGACCCATTGCACTGCGTGCGGGCGATAGAAGCGTTCCGGACAGAGGGCCTAAAGACGCGGGCGTCACCGGTGTATAGTAGCCCGATGTGGCGCTCTACGCGGATGCGCCGGGGACAGTTCTTGAGGGAGGTCGGGGCGCTCCTTTGGTACAGGATGAGGCGAGGAAGCGCGAAGCAGAGAGCAGGGTCGCGCTAGCAGCCGTGGCCGTGGGCGTGCTCGCCGTCTCCGCCGCGGCGATCTTTATCCGCCTCGCGGACGCGCCCGCGCTTGCCGTTGCATTCTGGCGGAACTCTTTGGGTGTGCTCGTGCTCTTGCCTATCGCCCTCTACCGACGAGAGACGTTCCCGCGCGGGCGGGCCCTTCGGGTCGGTATCGCCTCCGGGGTGGCTCTGGGGGCGCACTTCGGGTTCTGGATCTCCTCGCTCGGCTACACGAGCGTGGCGGCAAGCGTGGTGCTGGTGTGCACCCAGCCGGTCTTCGTGGCGATCCTCGCGCACCTCATCTTCGGGGAGCGAACCTCGCCTTTGTCCTTCTTGGGGATCCTGGTTGCGATCGCCGGCACGGTAGTCATAGCCTCGGACGGGTCGGCGGGCTCGGCCATGTTCTTTGGTAACACGCTCGCCCTGATCGGCGCGGTCGCCGTCGCCGTCTACGTCCTGATCGGGAGGTCTTTGCGCACCACGGGCGGCGTGGGTGTCCTGCCGTACTCGATCGTGGTCTACGCCGCGGCATCTGCAACCCTCGCGCCGGCGACCCTGTACGCGGGCGCGCCGCTGTGGGGTTACTCTAGAGAGACGTGGTTCTGGCTCTTCTCTATCACACTCGGGCCCCAGATCCTAGGCCACACCGTCTTCAACTGGGCCTTAAGGTACGTCGAAGCGTCCATGATCTCCGGCACGATCCTCGCCGAGCCGGTAGTCTCGGCGCTCTTAGCGTGGCTGATCCTCGCCGAAAAACCCGGCCTCGCGACCCTCCTCGGCGGCGCGGTCGTACTCTTTGGCCTCTTCCTCCTCCTGCGCGGCTACCACGTTCCGCGTAAGGAAGCTCCCCCGGTCGAACCGGTGGCTTAGGAAGCTGTTAGCGTTCAGCCTGTCAGCAGAACCTTAGCGGCATAGCTTCGCGTACCGAGCGGACGTTACCGGCTCCGCGCGGTCATACCAGCAGAAGGTAGGCAGCAGCTGCTGCGGGCTTGCGCGACGGTAGTGAGACCCGTGGCCAAAATCTGACTGCTGATCGCTCGCCAAGCTGATATTCTCACGCTCGTGGACGGAGGCGTGTTCTTCGGAGGTAGCTTTTGAGCCCGCTTAGGGCGGGGTTCGCCTACGGAATGGTGGCGGTCCTCGTCGCGCTGGTCACGGAGCTGCGTTTTCTCCTCATAGACCCGCAAGGGATACCCGACTGGATCCTCACGGTCATCGAGGAGTTTCGCACCCAGCTCGCCCTGGCCACGTACCTCTTCCTGGGCATCCTCGCCGCCCTCCGGGTACGTCCGACACGCCTCGACCCCGACGTTCCCTACCGCTCCCTGCTGCTACGCGATTGCGTGCTGGCCTCGACGGTGGTCGCCGGCATGGTGGGGGCTACACTCTTTGTCGTTACCGCCCTCAACGCCACGCTCTTCGCTGACGCGTTACGCGACTACGCCCGCGATGCTGCGCCAAGCATAGTCGCCTACAACGAGAAGGTGGCCGGCCGAGTCAGCGACCCTCCCCCGATCCCTACCGTCGAAGAGGTCGAAGAGGCACTCCAACCCCCCGTCCTCCGGGACCTGGGACGCTCCATGTTCAACCTCGTCCTGCGGGCGCTGCTACTCGGCTCCGCGGGTGCGCTGGTCGGCGCTTTGCGCGGCTCTTTTGGTTCGGTGCCTGACGCTGGAAGACGTACCCCGCCCGCGGAGAAGGGGAGCGTCTCGGGCAACGGGAAGAGCGCGCAAGGGTGACCTGGCTTCGCGGGCCAACGGTTGCGGCTGCCCTGCTCACCGACGCCGTCTTCGGGGAGCCGCCCGAGGCCGTGCACCCGATAGTCCTCGTGGGCCGCGCCGTATCGGCCTTCGAGGAACGGGCTTTCGCCCTCAAAGACGCTCGCCAGAGAAGGTTCGCGGGGCTCCTCCTAGCCGTGACGCTGCCCGCGATTTCCTTCGCCCTCGCCCGCATGGCTATACGCCTCGCGACGCCGGGGCTCCGGTGGCCCTTCGAGATCGTGCTTCTCAGTAGCGCCCTCTCGATGCGCGGCCTCGCCCGATCCGCCCTCGCCGTCGAACGCGAGCTAGAGGGCGGGGATCTCGTAACGGCCCGCATCCGCGTCGGGGAGCTCGTCGGGCGCGACACGGCCCATCTCTCCCCGCACGAGGTCGTCCGGGCGGCTATCGAGTCGGTCGCGGAGAACACTAGCGACGGCGTCGTCGCCCCGATGTTCTACGGCTTCCTGTGGGGAGCGCCGGGCGCTCTGGCCTACAAGGCCGTGAACACTTTGGACTCTATGATCGGCCACCCGCACCCGCCCTACGAAGACCTCGGGTGGGCCTCCGCCCGCCTGGACGACTTCGCCAACCTCCTCCCGGCCCGCCTCACGGCGCTTTTCGCCGCCGCCGTCTCCGACTCTGTAGGAATCGCTGCTACTACCCTGATTATCGCTCGCCGTTACGGGCCCCTAGCGAAGAGCCCGAACGCTGGCTGGGCCGAGGCCGCATTCGCCGGCGCCTTGGGCCTCAAACTCGGCGGCGCGAACTCGTACGGCGGCGTGCTCCGCCCCGGCCCCAATCTCGGAGAGGGCCGCCCGCCGGAACCCGCCGACATCCGGCGGGCGGTGAGCCTCATGCGCCGGGTCTGCCTCTTCCTCGGCGCCTTAGTCTTCTCGGCGACCCTCGCGGGGGAACGTCCTGGTGGTTAGGGGCTGGGTCGCCTCTCCGGATGGCAGGCACCACGGCGCTCATCGCGACGAGGCTGCGCGGGATCTGGGCGCGAGTTCGGATGGCTTTTTGGATCTCAGCGCGAACATCAACCCTTTGGGGCCACCCAAAGCGGCACTCACCGCCGCCTCGCGAGCCCTGCACGAGGATACCGAACGCTATCCGGACCTCCACTACCCGGAGCTGCGCGCGGCCCTCGCCGGCTACCTCAAGGTGTCTCCTGAGGTGGTGTTACCCACGAACGGTGGGGCGGAGGCGCTGTTCCTGGCCGCCCGCGTCGCGGCGGAGGGGTTTATTCGAAATGTTCGAAAGAAGGCCGTCATTCTGGAACCCACGTTCAGCGAGTACGCCGCCGCCGCCCACGCCGCCGGCTTCGAGGTCGTACGCGTGGTGGCCCGGCGAGCCGCATCGGATTTTCGCCTCGATCTCGCCGCCCTCGACGAGGCGCTCGCGAAACGGCGCGAGGTCGGCCTCGTCTTTCTTTGCAACCCCAACAACCCGACCGGCGACGCCACGCCGCGCGAGGACGTGCTGTCCTTGGCGGAGTGGGTCCGGGGGGCGGGGGCCGCCCTCGTGGTAGACGAGGCCTTCGCCGACTTCGCGCCGCCTTTGAGCGTCGCTGGGAAGGTCGGTAGGGACCTCTTCGTGGCCCGTTCGTTCACCAAGTTCTTCGCGATGCCCGGGCTGAGGCTCGGCTGCCTCGTCGCCCGCGATCTCGAGCGTGTCAGGGCCTTCCAGCCTTCGTGGTCGGTGAACGCGGCAGCGGCGGCTGCCGGGGTGGTCGCCGCCAGGGATGCGGCATTCGCAGAAGCCACCATTGCGGAGGTGGAGATGAGGCGTCGGGAGCTCTTCTCCGCTTTAGGAGGGTTGCCGGGGATCACGCCGTATCCCAGCGCGGCGAACTTCCTGCTCGTGCATGGTCCGGAAAGATTGCCGGAGGAACTCGCAAGGAGGGGAGTCTTGGTGCGGGGTTGCGAGCCTTTCCAGGGGCTCGAGCCGGGCTTCTTCCGGGTGGCGGTGCGGAGCAAAGAGGAGAACGAACGTTTCGTAGGGGTGCTGCGTTCGTTTCTCGGGTCTCCGCTGGGGGGGGCATCGTAGTCGTACGTGCCCTCATCCTCGGCGGCACCCGGAGCGGCAAGAGCACCATCGCCGAAGAGTGTGCGCTAACCCTCAGCGGCGGAAGCGTCCTGTACGTCGCGACCGCCCTCGCACACCCCGACGATCCGGACCTCCTGCGGCGCATAAAAGAACATCGCGAAAGGCGACACCCTGATTGGGGCCTCCTAGAGCTTCCGGGCGGGAGCCTGGACCCGGTACTTGAAGCCGCTGGCGATTGGGACGTGGTGTTGCTCGACTCCCTTACCCTGTGGGTGTCGGCCCGGGTGTACGGGGGAGAGGAGGGCGGGACGCTGGAGGAGTTCGAGTGGTTCGTGGAAAGAGTAGGGCGCATCCGCGAGCCCGTGATCCTGGTGAGCGACGAGGTGGGCTTGGGGGTGGTGCCAGAGAACGCCGAAGGGCGACGGTTCAGGGACCTCCTCGGCCTCATCAACCAACGCGCCGCCGCGGCCGCCGAAGAGGTGCACCTCTGCGTCGCCGGGATAGCACACAGGATCAAGTAAGAGTGCGCGCTCTTTTGGCTTTCTTCACGGCGCTGCCGATCGGAGGCCCTGGCTCTTCCTTGGAGGAGGCCGCCCGCAGGGCCTACCTCCTCCCCCTCGTCGGCTTCCTCGCTGGCCTCCCCGGCGCGGCGCTCCTCTTGCTCGCCCACAACGTGTTGCCCCCAGGGGTAGCCGCCACCCTCGCGCTCGGGGCCGTCCTCCTGGCGGTCGGCCTGCACCACACCGACGGCGTGCTGGACGCGGGCGACGCCCTCATGGTCCGGGGAAGCCCCGAAAGACGTCGGGAAGTACTCAAGGACGAGCGCGTCGGCGTCGGCGCCATCGGGGCGCTCTTCATTCTCTACGCCCCAACACTCACGGCGCTCGCGGTACTCGCTAATGTCTCTCCGGTAAGAGCGGCCTCGGCGCTCCTCGCGAGCGAGGTCGCCGCGCGTTCCGCGATGCTTCTCCTGCTCGTCTTCGGCAAGACTGCCGAAGAGGGCTCCTCCTCCGTCCCGTTCGTCCGTTCGCTCAAAAAGGGGGGCCGTAGGGTTGCCGCACTCTCTTTGGCGCTCGCGCTCCCGCCGCTGGTCGCGCTGCCGCTCGGATGGTATGCGATTCTCCTGGCCCTCGCGGCGCCCGCAGCGACGGTCTCCTTCGCGCTCGCGCTGGCGAAGAGGGCATTCGGGGGGATAAGCGGCGACGTCGTGGGCGCCACGGGAGAGCTGGCCCGGGCTGTGCTCCTGGTCGCGCTCTCCGCGATTTAGCAGTTAGGTACCAGCGGAAGGACAGATCCTGATACCTGACTGCTAATTCCTAAGACGCCAGATCGTCGCCCGGATTCATGACGTGTACAACTGCGTCTGGGGCCAATTTGGAGAGGTGCTCCTGAAACTCCTCCACGGTGCCGGTAAAGAGTGGTAGTACGTCCTCGCTGTAGTGGGTCGGGACGACGTGCCCGACGCCCAGGAGACGGGTGGCATGGGCGGCCTCGAATGGCCCCATAACGAGTCGGTCGCCGATGGGCAGGAGGGCGAGGTCAGGGCGGTAGAGCTCACCTATAAGCTGCATGTCGCCGAAGACGGCGGTGTCGCCCGCGAAGTAGAGTTTGAAGCCGCTCTCAAATTCGATGACGTACCCCATCGGCTCACCAGCGTAGATAGCACTTCCGTCCTCCTCTTGAATACTGGAGGAATGGAAGGCGTGGGTCGCGGTGACCTTTATCCCACCGATCTGCGCGGTACCACCCTTCTGAATCGGGACCGCATTCTCTATGCCCTTGCCCTGCAGGTAAGACATAATTTCGAAGCTCGACACCACCGTCGCTCCGGTCTCCTGGGCTAGAGGGATGACGTCGGCGAAGTGGTCGAAGTGGCCGTGGGTGATCAGGATCGTGTCGGCCTCCCCGACCTGTTTGAGGTCCTCCGGTGTTTGAGGGTTGTCGGCCAGGAAGGGGTCTATGATAATTTGCTCACCACCCGGAGTCACTAACCTGAAAGTCGAATGCCCAAGGTAGGTGATCCTGGTACCACCAAGCATCTCGTCCATGATGAACCTCCGTACTTTGGATACAACTTCGGTAATGAGGACAGCCTAAGGCATACCCCGCTCTTACGCTGCGCAAACTCGGACTCGTGGCGTTACGCCTTTCTTGCTCTGGTATCTTACGCTGGCAACCCGTCGACCCGAAGGAGAGCTTTTGAGGCTGGCGTTATTGATGGCGGTGCTAGCGGGAGTGGCAGTGGCGTTCCAGGTCAACCTGACCTCAGCGGCACAGCGAAACCTGGGTACGCTCCTCGTCGTGGCATTCTCGGGGCTCACGACCGCGACCGTGGCGTTCGGCGTCTCGTTGTTCGCGTCGAAGCCGGAGCTCACGGAACGCGCGGTCATCTACGCCGTGGCCTCCGGGGTTTTCGGTGCGATCATATTGGGAGGCGTAACCTACGCCGCGGGGCAGGCCGGGGTAGCCCGAGCCCTCTCTTTGGTCATAGCCTCGCAGCTTCTGGTCGGGCTCGTCCTCGACGCTCTGGGCGCTTTCGGGACCGAGGCGGACTTCAGCCTGCCGAAAGCTTTAGGGGTGCTCTTGATCCTGGCCGGCGGCATCCTCGTGGTGCGCTACTAGGATGAACTACGCCCAACAGTTATCCACCTCGAGCGCGCTCCGGGTTTCGCGGTGAGCGGTTCGCCCAGGCTCTTCGAGGCCGTCCCCAACTTCAGCGAGGGGCGCGACGGGGAGAGGATCTCACGCATAGCAGACTCTGTCCGGGTCGTCCCCGGCGTACACGTCCTCGGCCTCCACTCCGACCCCGACCACAACCGAAGCGTCCTGACCTTCGTCGGCGAAGAGGGTGCGCTTCTCGAAGCCTCCGTGGCCCTCGCTCGCGCCTGCGCGCGAGAGATAGACCTCTCCGCCCAAAAGGGCGTCCACCCCAGGATGGGCGCGCTCGACGTTCTCCCCTTCGTGCCTTTGGGCCCGCCGCTCTCCGATACCACTCTCCAAGACGCGGCCCGACTCGCGAGATCGGTGGGGGAGGCCATAGGCTCTCTCGGCCTCCCCGTCTACCTCTACGGCGCGGCCGCGACCGCGTCCCACCGGGAGAACCTCGCCGACGTCCGGTGGGGCGGGTACGATGGGCTTGACACTCGCATCGAAGACCCGTTGTGGAGGCCGGATTACGGGCCACGGGAGCTCGACGCGCGTTCGGGTGCGGTTGCGGTCGGGGCACGGCCTTTCCTCGTCGCCTTTAACGCCTACCTCGACACGGACGACGTAGACGTGGCCCGCACCGTCGCCGCCGAAGTCAGGGAGCGCGACGGCGGCCTGCCGAGCCTCAAGGCCCTGGGCCTCCGGGTGGGCGAGCGAGCACAGGTCTCTATGAACCTCACGGACCTGGAGCGAACCTCGATCCCCGCCGCCCTCGAAGCGGTGCGCCGGTCGGCCGAAGGACGGGGTGCACGGGTCGAATCCACCGAACTCGTCGGCCTGGCACCCCTCTCGGCCATCCTGGAGACCGCCCGCCACTACCTGGCGCTCCCGGAGCTAGGACTGGAGCACGTTCTGGAGGCCGCGTTTTGGGAGAGTCGGCAGGACCCCTGAGGACTTGAGACCTTGCGAGGCTCGATCTGCTACCCTCGTCTCGTGGGAGGATTAGAGAATCAACGGGCTTCCAAGGCGTTTCTGCGTCTCCCGACGATCTTCGCGGCGGGGGAGGTTCTCTAGTGGAGACAGCGTTAAGGGAGCGGTTGTCGGGGCTGCTGAATAGTTTTCGGGGCTTGCGGGTCATGGTGGTCGGGGACCTCGTGCTCGATCATTACCTCGTGGGCGACGCGGGGCGCATCTCGCGGGAGTACCCGGTGATGATCCTGAACCACGAGCGCGACGAGTACCGCCTGGGGGGCGCGGCCAACACCGTCGCCAACCTGGCCGCTTTGGGAGCCGAGGTGATCCCGGCCGGCTGGATCGGGGCCGACGGCAGCGGTGACGAGCTCTTGAAGGTGCTCAAAGGGAGCGGTTGCCCGACGAACGCCGTGGTCCGCGACCCCACTGCCCGCACTGCCACCAAGACCCGCATCGTTGCCGGTGGCACACACGGCGGGGGATTGGGCCAGCACCTCCT
>JALZEL010000019.1 GCA_030862075.1 Actinomycetota bacterium
GCGGAGCAGTCGGCCGGTCTCTAGATTCCACAGCTTGATCTCCTTGTCCGCGCCACCACTGGCGAGAACCTTGCTGTCGGGGCTGAAGGCCACGGAGAAGACCCAGTCCGAGTGGTTAAGGGTATGGAAGGGTTCTCCGCTGGGGAGCTTCCATACCCTGGTGGTTTTATCGAAACCACCGCTCGCAAGGAGGCTTCCGTCGGGATCAATGGTTACGGAGCTTATCCTGCCCACGTGTCCGGCGAGCGTACCGACCGGTCGTCCGGTATGCGCGTTCCACCCCCTGACTGTGTAGTCTGAGGCGCCGCTGGCGAGGAACTGCCCGTCGGGGCTGAACGCCACGGAGTGAATCTCATCCGAGTGCCCGGTCAAAGTGTGGGCGAGAACAAAGTTCTCCGGCCTAACCGAAGTTTCAGGACCCTGACGGTCAAAGATTGCTTCCTTGGTAGCGCCCATAATTCGGCTTTCGGCGTGGGAGACTTGATCCCGGCTCAACCCTAGCTCGTCCGCCAACGCATCCAGCCACTCCACTTCCATCCTGTTCAGCTTCTCGTCAGCCCAGATCATCTCCACCGCCTGCTGGTACTGCTGGAGCAGGGTGCCTTCCTTGGAGTCCCGCAAGACCCGGCGTTCTACGTCCGCGGTCTGCTCCCTGCTCAGACCAAGCTGCCTCGCGAAGGCATTGAGACGGTCTACTTCTACCTTGTTCAATCTCCTGGTGGAGGCCGTTTCCTCGACCGCTCCGCGGTACTGATCGAGGGCTGTGCGGTCCTCGGGCGCGAGTACGGGGGTTTTCGGTTCCCTTCTTCGCTGCTCCGAAGGCCACCGGAGGTTCGTGTAATGGGCCGCGCCGAGGGCGACCGCTATGTCTTTTCTGTCGAATCCCAGCGGGCTTACCGGCAGGGTCTCTTTCAGCGTCTGCGACACTAGCGGGACACGAGTGGAGCCGCCGACCAGCACGACGGTGTCCACTTCATGGTCCGTGCTACCAGCCTGTTTGAGGATCTCCTCCGTCAGTCGCGTGGTGGTTTCGACGTACTCGCCTATTAACTCCTCGAACGTTCGGCGGTCCACCTCGTGCTCGAAACGCACTGGCCCGTTGTTCGAGGCCAGGTAGTCGCTGAACCTGCTCCGCTCTTGGTAGGTGAGGCTCTCCTTACGCCGCCGGCACGCTCGTAGGAAGCTCAGGTCCACGGCACTCGTCAGGCTTATGGGCCGGCCTAGCCTCTCTCGGGCAACTTCGTCGCAATAGTGGTAGAGGGCAAGGTCGAAATCGTCCCCGCCGGCGCGTTCCATGCCCTTGGGCTCCATCGCCACGTGGAACGATTCGTCCTCATTATCAAGCACCGCCAGGTCGAACGTCCCACCTCCGAGGTCGTAGACCAGGACATGGTCGCCCACGTTGAGCCCCGCTCGAGTGTAGGCCAGCGCCCCGGCCACCGGCTCTTCCAGCAACACCACGTCGCTAAAGCCTGCCAGACGACCGGCTTCCTCAATCTTTTGCCGCTGCAACACGTTGAACTCAGCCGGACAGGTGATGACCGCCCGCTTGACCTCCTCGTGAAAATGACCGTCTTCGGCATCGCGTTTGAGCTTTTTCAGTATCTCGGCTACTACGTCCACCGGTCGGACGAACCGGCCACCGGGGAGCGCTATCCTGGGCGGGGAGAGCAAATTCCGCTTGATGCTTACGATGGTTCGCTGGAAGACCTCATCGCGACGCGCCCTGTCCGTCGAGACATCCTGGATCAGGTTCTCGACCGGTTCGCCGACCAAGGTCTCGTTCTCGCCGAAATGTACCAGCGAAGGGGTCTTAGGCTGGCCTTCGGCGTTCAGGATGGTTTCGGCGCTTCCGAGCCTGGGGTCGTACCAGGCCATGGATGTGTTGGTGGTGCCGAAGTCTATGCCGAGGGATGGAGGACGCTCGCTCACGATTCCCCAGTCTCCGGCGCTTTCGGCCTATTACGTCTTGACCGGCGCCGCGGGTCTTTGCAACGCTTTAATCTGGCCCGTCAAGGCTGTAACGCGTTGGCCTATATTATCCCACCTGGTCAGCCGCTCTTGCGCTTGCTTGGTCTGGGCTTGGCGCTCTTGCTCACCGAGCTGCATAGCCTCCTTGAGGCGTGCGATCTCTGCCTGCGACTCGTTGGACTTCTTCTCGACCAGCTCCCGCACGTGCTCGTTCACCGAGCGATCCAGGGTCATAAAGTACTCGTCGACCCGGCTGAAGCTCCCAGTCGTCAGGCTCACATCGAAGAAATGTCGGCGTGTCTTCTGGAATTGCTCCGCGAGGTCTACCTTCAACTGCTGCTGGGCAGCCTTGACCTGCCCGCTTAAAGCGCCCTTGACCGCGCTGCCAATCAATGCCGCGAGGACCGGGACGGCCACGAACGGCATAACCGGTGACGCTATCGCCGTCACCGCCAGCGAGGGTATTAATAACTGTGTCATCCCGGTTACCCCCATCATCATCATCCCTCCGCCCGCCCCACTCCTGAGCATCATGAAATAATCACGCTTGAACATGTCTTCGGTATCGCCGTCTGTGGGTAAACTGGACAGGTCGGGGTCGACCGGGGCGGCGATATCGTCGAGGGCCTCGGCGAAAGGTCCTAGCAGCGCGACGCACCGCTGCTGGACCTCGTTGCAGATGCGTGCCCAGTTGTTCACGGCCGCCGTGATTATCTCGCCGGGCATCTCCTCGGCCACCTGGTTTGCCTGTTTCAGAGATTTGACCTCGTCTATCTTCGCCTTCTGGGCCAGCTCGATGTCGCTTCCCGGTTGCATCGTGTTGGCGAAGCTCTGCTTCCCTACCGAGATCGCCCGCTGCAGACCCTCCCTCAACTCCTTGTATTTCTGGCCCTGTATTCCCCACTCGGCGTCAAACCGCCGCTTGCTCTCCACAGCTACATTCTGCAGCTCCGTTTGCTTCTGCTTGGACTC
>JALZEL010000204.1 GCA_030862075.1 Actinomycetota bacterium
ACGAGGAGGTCCCGCCCAACCTCGTCGAAAAGGTGCTCGCCGCGAACGAGAGGGAGGAAGAGAAAGCGGCTAGTTAGCGAGCGGTCAGATTTTAGCGGTCAGCCGCCAGTTCTCTTGCTGGTGGCTGGCCGTACCGTGTGTGTCGAACGATCATACCTTCAAACTACTGCCCAGGTTTATGCGACGCTTGAGGTGGAAGTAGCGCGACATGAACGAAGCCAAGAGAATAGGCTTGTTCAACATCGCGATTTTCGATGCCGAACGGCATCGTTTGGGAGTTCGTCGGATGCTGGAGAAGAATGGATGGGAGGAGCGATACATCGCGGGACAACTGGCCGGACTAGACGACTTAGCGACTGGTCAGAGGCCTGGAACAAACGGGACGGTGCTCGTTGCCTTACCGAAAGACTATTCGGAGGGCTCTGTACTTGAGAGTCTGGTTTTGGGATTCGTCTCTGTTGAGTTTCGAGCGTGGAACCGGCTCGGACAACTGCATGGCTTGGCGGTGAATCCGAATTTCAAGCGACAGGGTATCGCTTCGGCGCTCGTGCGACGCGCCGAGAGGTTCGTACAAGAGAAGACGGGGCGCGGAGTCTACGTGTACACGCCTGTGACCAACGAGGTTGCGCGAAGTTTTTACCAGGCCTTGGGATATAAAGTCGGGTACGTAATGCCTGACTATTACGATGATGGACTCGATGGCGTAACTTACCTCAAGATTTTTCTGGAGTAGCAGGAGGTGGTAAATGAGCCGGCCATCACTGGCCTTTGTTGGTCCGCTCGGGAGAGCCCTGGTTAACCCGTCCGTACCGGTTCCGATGGTACGCTCACCCCAATCAAGGCGTCCCGCGTGATGAGACCCGTCAGCTCTTCCTTGTTCATGCCCTTGGTGCCGGGCGGGCGCATGGGAAGGACCATATAGCGGACATCGGCCGAGCTGTCGTGGACGGCGACGCGGACGTTCTCCGGTATCTCCAGCCCGAACTCCTTCATCACGGCCCTCGGCTCAACGACAGCGCGTGAGCGGTAGTTGAAGCTCTTGTACCAGTCGGGCGGGCGGCCGAGGATAGCACGTGGGTAGCAGGAGCATAGGGTACAGACGATTAGATTATGCACCTCCGGCGTGTTCTCGACCGTGACGAACTCAACCGGACCGGAGGCGTCTATGCCGAGCTCCGCGGCGGCCGCCTTCGTGTCCGAGAGGAGGAGAGTCTTGTATTCCGGATCCACCCAGGCGTGGGCAACCATCCTGGCACCGTTGGCCGGCGATCGGGCGTCCAGGTACTCGATCTGGCGCCGCACGTCCTCTTTGGTCAGCACGCCCTTCTCGACGAGAAGTTCCTCTATGGCCCGAATGCGTCCCGCGTAGTAGTCGGCCTCCGCGCGCGGCTTTACGCCCTCGTGGTGGTGGCCGTCGTGCTCGCCGTCTCGGTGCGTACCGCTCACCTTGCCTCCTTTTGGGCTGGTTCTAGCCAGTGCTCGTAAAGGTCTATGTAGAGGGCATCGTCCGCCAAGCCCGCGTAGCCATCCCAGAGATCCCTCTGCCTAAAACCCACCTTGTAGAGCGGCCGCTCGGGCAGGCCGGAGCCCCCGTAGGCGAGGGACTCCGGGTTCTTGAACGTGCCCTGTATGCCCTCGATCCGGCCGGTCTTGCCTTTGACGTAGTCGGGTGTGCGGACGTGGCCGGGCTTTTCGTCCGAGCGCACGCGTACGTGGACGCCGGGCTCGAACCTCGTCACCTCCAGCTCTCCTCCAGTTCGACGGCCTTTTCATCTATCTCCTCGCGGGTGAGGACGCCCTTCTCGACGAGGAGCAGCTCGGTCGCGGCGATCCAGCGTTCGTAGTAGCCGAGCTCTTTGTACTGCTCCCCTTCCAAACTCTCTATCGCCCGCCGGTGCTCGTCGGTCGTCTTTACGCCCTTCTTGTCCAGGACGACGGTAACGGCGTCCGCGAGCTGCTCCCAGTCCTGTACCTCGTGCTGGTCCTTGTCGATAGGGCCCGCGCCGGGCGAGCCTCCGAGATCGTGGATCCTCGTCATTTATGTCCTCCTGCGCCGGTCGTACCCCGGCCCTGGACCGCCTTCCCTGCTCCCGCGGGTGGTACGGAGCTTATACCATAACCGTTGTGCCCGGTTCAATTCGTTTCTGGCGGCCTCTACTTTCGGGGCGATGGAGATGGTAGGATCTTGCGAGGATAGGGTAAGGAGAACAGAGTGATGGACAAGAAGGAAATAGAAAAGGTCGCGGAAGCCTTCGAGAAGGTGACCGAAGCGGCTCGGGACTCTTACAGAGCGACCGTGGAGAACGCCGCCGCGGTGAACGAGTCCAACAACCGGCTGGCCAGGAGTATCCTTGAGAGCAACGTCGAAGCGCTCAGGGTTCAGGCCGAGATTCAGGCTTCGTTCAACCGCCACACACTGCAAGGCCTTACGGAGCAGATCCGGAAGAACCGGGAGGTTTTCCTGAGGCTGTCGCGGAAGTCGGTGAACGCCTACGACGGCTTCCTCGACTCCCTCTCCTCATACTACGAAGTAGTATCGGAGGAGCTCGAAGAGCCCGAAGATCGGTAGAATCGGCAAAGTCCCTCGCTAAAGGCTTGAAGACCGGCCCTTTTTGGACTAAGGTCATTACGAAAGCTGCTACGAGAAAGTAGCGAAACAGCACTCGAACGTGAGAGAAGAACTGGATTTGGAGGGCGCCACGATCCGACCG
This sequence comes from Actinomycetota bacterium, assembly GCA_030862075.1. Lineage (GTDB taxonomy): Bacteria > Actinomycetota > Rubrobacteria > Rubrobacterales > Rubrobacteraceae > Rubrobacter_F. The sequence continues at coordinate 2,712 of JALZEL010000204.1, forward strand.
GGTCACGAAAAACCCGCAGGAGTAACCCCCCCGGCCAAGGTCCTGAGACGCAATGATCTCAAGTCCTGGACCAAGCCCGCCCCCACGCTGTACCCGCACCAGTGGAGTTGGGACAGCGCGTTCATCGCGCTGGGCCTGGCGCACCTGGACAACCGCCGGGCCGCGCAGGAGCTCGAGACCCTCTTCGCCAGCCAGTGGGCCAGCGGGAAGCTGCCCCACGTAGTCTTCAACCCGGAGGCTCCTCCCCGGAGCTACTTCCCCGATGCGGAGCGCTGGGGCTCAGCCGCCCTCTCCTCGGACGCTCCCTCTTCGCCGCACACCAGCGGTCTGTGCCAGCCGCCGGTCCACGCCATCGCCGTATCGCGCATCTGGGAGACCGCCCAGGGCAAGGACGAGAGCCGGGTCGAGCTCGCGCGCGCCTTTTTGCGCGATAGCTACCCACGCCTTTTGGCCTGGCACCTGTACCTCGCGACCGCCCGGGATCCGGAGGGGTCGGGGCTGGTGACCATCTACCATCCGTGGGAGAGCGGCACCGACAACTCCCCGCGCTGGGATAAGGCACTCGAGGCGGTCGAGGTCGGGGAACTGCCACCCTACGAGCGATACGACCTCGAGCACGTCACAGATCCCTCGCAGAGGCCGACCGACGAAGAGTACGACCGCTACCTCTGGTTGCTGGAGCTTTTGAAGCGAGCCCGCTACGAGGAAGCCGAGATCTACTCTTCGCACCCGTTCTTGGTCAAGGACGTCTTCTTCAGCGCCATACTGGTGGCGGCGAACGAAGCGCTGCTAAAGATCGCCGCCGCGGTCGACGCTCCCGGAGAGGAGCGCGAGCTGATCGAGGGCTGGATCGGTCGCGGTCGTGAGAGCCTCGACGCACACTGGGACCCGGACCTCAAGCTCTGCCTGGACTACGACCTCAGGGCCGAAGCGCCGGCGCGGGTGCGCACCGTGGCCGGCTTCGCCCCCCTGATCGCCGGGGGCTCGAGCCCGGAGCGCCTCAAAGACCTCCTCGAAACGCTCGACTCGGAGGCGTTCGCGGGCAACCCGAGGCTACGCCTGCCGCTGCCGCCCAGCACCAGCCCCAAAGAATCGGGGTTCCATCCCCGCAGCTACTGGCGGGGACCGGTCTGGCCGGTCGCCAACTGGCTTTTGTGGTGGTCGCTCTTGCGGGCCGGTGAGACCGAGAGGGCCGAAAAGATGCGGCGGGCGACCCTGGAGGGTCTCGCCGACGGCGGCTTCGCCGAGTACTTCCAGCCTTTCACTGGCGAGCCTTTAGGTTCGTCCGACCAGTCCTGGACCGCCGCCGTCGCCCTGGACTTCCTCGCCGCCGGAAGCGGCTAGTCCCGGCTGCCGGCAAGGATCTCGGCCATCGGCGGGCGTTCGACGAGCTCCTCGACATGCTCGCGGAGCTTGAGGCCCTCGGGCGTGGCCACCGCGTGCAGGTAGTCCGAGAATTGGAACAGGAAATCGGGCGACGAGGGGTCGCGGACCTGCTGGAGCCGTCCGTCCTGCCTCAGCCTACGAGCAACGGCGCGCAGTACCGAGTAGCTCATCTTTCCGAGGTCGAAGAGGGGCTGGTGACGGTTCTGGCGGGTACCGAGGTCCACCTGGGCCATCGCGCCCAACCCCACCTTCTTGAGGACGTCTATCATGATCCCTGTCTCCACCGCGTAGCCGGTGAGGAACGGTATGGACGAGAAGAGCTCCTTGTCGGCGACGAATTCCCCGGCCAAGGGCTGTACGAAGCCGGTGAGCTCGGGGTAGAAGAGATTGAAGAGCGGTTTGGTGGTGAGCTCCGTGACCCTTCCGCCGCCGTCGAGCTCGACGCTCTCGTTGCTCTTGAACGGCCGCCGAAAAGCCCCCTTCACGAAGCGCACGCCGGGGACGCTCAGGATAGGGCCCAGGGTGCCGTAGACGAACTGGGGCATAAAGTCCTTGGTGTCCGCGTCGGCGAACATCACGAGGTCGCCGCGCGCCACCGAGAGGCTCCTCCACATGGCGTCGCCTTTGCCGTGTGCGTCGTCGTAGTGGGAGAGCAGCTCGTTCTCCGAGTACACTTCGGCGCCTCTCGAGGCGGCTGCTTCGGCGGTGCCGTCCTCAGAGTCGGCGTCGACCACCAGGATCTGCTCGACGAGCGGAGTGCCGAGTGGCGCCTCCTCGTTGAGGGACTTTACGCAGGTCACGATCCCGCCGACCGTATCGGCGACGTTGCGGCTCGGCAGGACCAGGCTCACCGTCAGACCCAGCTCGTGCTTGCGACGGGCCAGTTCTTTAACATCATTGAACTCTTCGTGGCTGTAAGAGCGCCTCTCAAACCACTCTCGCGTGTCTGAGGGCGCGAAAGCCCCTCTCTCGTTAGTCTCCATGGGCGGTAAGCTAGCGCAAAGACGTATTGTTGTCCATACAAAATGCATGAATTTTGGATTAAGTTTTGGCGTCGCTGTTCGGGGCGGCTCCCCTCTGTACGAGGCCGGTCCCAGTTTTGGGTGATAGAATCGTGATCTTGCTTGAACAAGAGATTACCGGCTACGTCTGGAAGAAACCCTATAGATGCGAATAATGCTGACCAACGACGACGGTATAGACGCGACGGGTCTTTTGGAGGCCCGAAAAGCGTTGGAGGAGGTTGGGGACGTTCTGACCGTCGCCCCGGACCGCAACCGGAGCGGGGTGGGGCGTGGTATCTCTTTCGGCGCGCCCTTGCACGTCGAGGAGCGAAAGATGGCCGACGGGGGACTGGGCTATGCCTGCAGCGGGACGCCGGTGGACTGCGTGCGGCTGGTGGCTTTGGGGCTCATGGACTTCGAGCCGGACATCGTCGTCTCCGGGATAAACCACGGCGAGAACCTGGGCGACGACATAACCTACTCCGGGACGGTGGCGGCGGCCTTCGAGGGGATCGTGATCGGGGTGTCCGGCATCGCGGTCTCCCTTTGCGCCGAGCGCCCCTGGCACCACCACGATGAATCGGAGCTGCACTTCGGCCCGGTGGCGAAGTTCACCGCCCGGCTCGCGGAGGCCGCGGTGAAGGGCCTCCCATCCGGGCGCATCTTGAGCGTGAACGCGCCGAACCTGCCCGAAGGGGAATTGAAAGGCGCTCGGGTCACGAAGTTGGGGCGCCGGCTCTACGTGGACGAACTCATCGAGGTCGAAGACGAACGAGGCCACGTGAGCTACGACATCTACAACAATCCGCCCGGACGCCACGAGGAGGAGGGAACCGATTTCGCCGCTATAGAGGCAGCCGAGATCAGCGTCACCCCCGTCCACCTCAGGCTGACCGACGACGCCGGCATCGAGGAGCTCGAGTCCTGGGACATCAAGTCCTTCCTTCCCGGAACGGCTCTACCTAAGGCGCGGCCCCCGGAGGGGAGGCGCCTCTCGAAGCCGGGCTGAAAGATTCTCTTAAAGTAGCGCTCACTATGGCCGACAATACCGTAATGGCGCAGATGCCCGGCACACCTTCTACCGTCGCTCCGACCCCGAGAGTGACCCCTGTGTGGAGGAGGGCGACGGGGTCTTGGCAGGCGACACGGTGGGCTCATAGAGATGATGAAGAACTTTCACGAGGTCAAGGTCGAGGAGGACGGCACGAGCTCGAAGTACCTCAATGAGAACAAAGAAGCAGTGGACGCCGGACAAGACCTCGTGGAGCTAGAGTAGAGCGGTTTTGCGATAAACTGCTCTTCCGAGCCTCGCAACCGCAACGCCGGATACGGACAAGATACGGGTAAAGGAGTAGATATGTCACTCGTAAGCCAACCGCGTACTACGCTCGCGGACGTACTGTTGCCGCGGCGTTCGCGTTCGTGGCTCTTCGACATCGTGCTGGTCGTGGCCTTTAGCGCCTTCGTGGCGCTTTCGGCGCGGGTCAGCATCCCACTGTGGCCCGTGCCCCTGACGCTGCAGCCCCTCGCGGTGCTCTTCACCGGGGCGGTGCTCGGGAGCCGGCGCGGCGCTCTGACGCTGCTCTTGTATCTGGCGGAGGGCGCGGTCGGGATGCCCGTCTTCGCGGGCGGCGCTGGCATCGCGTACATGCTTGGGCCAACCGGCGGCTACCTCATCTCGTACCCGGTCGCGGCGGGCCTGGTGGGTTGGCTGGCGGAACGCGGCTGGGACCGGAAGCTGGTGTGGACGGCGGTGGCGATGTCGCTGGGTTTGATCGTGATCTACGCCTTCGGCGTGGCCTGGCTCGCCGGGTTCTTGGGAGATTTAGGGACCGCACTGGTTCAGGGGATGCTGATCTTCATCCCCGGCGACCTGGTCAAGATCGCAATCGCGGCGCTGGCGCTGCCCGGCGGTTGGGCGCTGGCGAGACGGAGCCGGTACCGGCGCCGGTTCGAGGAGTAGAACCGGGCTCCTCATTGGAGCGGTGAGGCGGTTTCTCTTAGAGTACAAGCCGTAGCGTCAGTACCTCGAACGGCCGCACCTCCACCTGCAGCGTGTTCCCTTCGACGACGGGGGACGATCCGCTCCTCTCCGTCTCTTCCAGGAGGTTAGCCTTCTCGGCTCGCTTTATCTCCTTAGCGAAGCGCAAGACGCTTTTGCCCCGAGCGCCGTGCGCCTCGTAGAGGCGCAGGATCAAGGCTGTGCCGTCCTCCGCTCTTTTGAGGCTCCCTAACGCCAGCTTTACGCCCTCGGCCATAACCAGACCGGTTTCGACCGGCAACGTTCCCGCGCCCGGCGCGACCTCTGTGGTGAACAGAGGGCTGTTCAGCGCGAACGCCTCTTGTGCCACTCCGGATCCTGTCCAGTCTCCCTTATGGGGGAACAAGCTGTAGGTGAAGTGGTGCTCGCCCTCGTCGGCGAAGGGGTCTGGGTGGACGGGGCTCCTGAGGAGGCTGATCCCGAGCACGTTACCGCACGCGCTGTGACCGTACTTGCCGTCGTTGAGTAAAGCGACGCCGTAGCCCGGCTCAGAGAGGTCGGCGAAGCGGTGAGCGGCCACCTCGAAGCGCGCTGCGTCCCAGGAGGTGTTGCGATGGGTGGGGCGCCGTACGACGCCGTACATCGTCTCGAAGCTCGCTTCGTGCGAGCGCACAGCCAGGGGGAAGAGTGCCCTCAAGAGGATCTGCCGCTCATGCCACTCTAGGTGCGTCTCGATGTCCACGCGTCGCGAGCCACAGCGAAGCTGGTAGGTCTGGCTTATAGAGGAGCCTCGCCAAACACGCGTAACCTCCACCGTGGCGCGTAGGGGACCGTTCTCCTTGGGCCAGAGGCTCGCGACGTTGGTAATTTCCTCCCCTTCTGGCTCGTAGCCTTCGTCTATGTCCCACGCGTCCCACTCGCGCGGCTTGTCCGCGTATGCCCAAAGCTGGTTGCCGCGCCCGTCCAAAACCTCGCGATCGGCGGCCCTGTCGTAGACGCGGCGGAGACTGCCGTTGGGACTGATCTCCACCTGTAGCAGGTCGTTCTCGAGGAAAGCGCCCTCGCCCAAGCGCCCGGACCGAACTTGGGAAGCGGCCTTCGAGGCGCTCGAGGAGCGGGCATGTCGACGCAGAAGGAGGGTGGTCCAGCCGAGGCCTGGCACCTGGCGTTTCGGGTCGTGGACGAGGAGGCCTTCTCTTTCGGTGTGCTGGATCGGCAGCGGATTGTCGTCGGCGTCGGTCACGCTCGCAGCGTTGTCCGGTTCGAGATACCCCAAGAGTACGGAGAGCGGACGCGGCTCGGCCGAGGCGTTGGCGACGATGACCACTTCTTCCGCATCAACGGTACCTTTTGCCTGTCCCGCCAACCGGCGCAAGGCATCGTCACGCAGGGCGGTTGCGCACGCGACGGTCTCGTCGAGCTGGCGGTGCGCGTCCTCGTACACTTCCTTGATGGAGGAGCCGGGGAGGATGTCGTGAAACTGGTTGAGGAGCAGCGTCTTCCAGAGACGTTCTAGCTCTTCGCGAGGGTATGGGACGCCGTGAAGGCCGGCGATCGTCGCGAAGGCTTCGGCTTCGAGCAGCCGATGCTCCGCCGCTCGGTTGAGCGCCTTGATCTCTCCTTGAGAGGTAAGCGTCCCCCGGTGCAGCTCGAGATAGAGTTCGCCGACCCACTCGGGGAGACCCTCTTCGGGTAGCGTCGCGAAGAAGTCTTCTACCCTCGTCATACGGAGACGCGGCAGAGCCGGGAAGGTCTTGAGCCGTGCATAATTCTCGAGCATTCTCTCGCTAGGACCGCCGCCGCCGTCGCCCCATCCGAAGGAGAACACGCTCTCGGAGTGGTAGCGCTTGCCCCCGAAGTTGCGCCAGGTCCCCAACAAGTCTAACGGCCTTACGATCCCGTTGTAATCTGGCCCGGGGTTGTCGAACATGTGAGCCGTTACGTGGCTCCCGTCTATCCCTTCCCAGCGGAAGAGATCCAGAGGGAAAGCGTTGATCTCGTTCCAGCTTAGCTTGCAGGTGAAGAACCCCTCTAGACCCGCGCCACGCAGGAGTTGGGGGATCGCCGGGGAGAAGCCGAACGCGTCCGGGAGCCAGGCTACCGTAGAGCGCGTGCCGAACTTCTCCTCGAAATATCGCTGTCCGTAAAAGAGCTGGCGCACGAAGGACTCGCCACCAGGGACCTGGCAGTCCGGTTCCGTCCAGGAACCCCCCACTGGCTCCCAGCGTCCCTCCCTAATGCGGTCCCGGATACGCGCGAACAGCTCAGGATGCTCTTCCTCGATCCAGGCGTAGAGCTGGGCTGAGGACTGGTTGAAGGTGAAGTCCTCGTACCGATCCATGAGCCCGAGCACGTTCGCGAAGCTCCGGCGGGCCTTGCGCCGGGTCTCCTCCAGTGGCCACAGCCACGCGAGGTCGAGGTGGGCGTGCCCGATCAGCGCCAGCCTCCCTGCCGGCGGGTATTCTTGTTTGATCTCCTCCAGACGCTCGGCCACGTTTGCTCGGGCGTCTCGTACGGCTTTTCGCGCCGCCCCAGGGAGGGGTTCAAGCGGACGTGGTGCTTCTGGAAGGCTCCACAGCTCCTGGTCCTTCCGTTTTATGTCAACGGCTTCGTCGACGAAGGCGGGAGGAAGGTTCCAGATACGGTGCCCCAGCGGGTGCGTGTAACCCTCACGGAACCTGGTGAAGACGACCTCGCTCGCGGAGGGCCAGTCTGAGGCGAGGTTAGCAAACGCGAGGCCGAGCGCGTCGAGCAGGTGCGGGACGACCTCGTGATCCTCAAGCTGGGCGCATGCCTCGACGATCATGCTTAGGTCACGCTCGAGTGCGCGCACCTCGGTCTCGGGCACGACGAGAGATGCCCGCAGGAGTCGCGGTTTGGGGATGTGCGAACCGAACATACCTTTGGGGACGGCCTCTGCTTGGATCCCTAGCGGTTCACCACCCCGCGCAGCGTCGGTGACGCGGAAGCTGCGATGAAAAGGATCGAGGCCGCCCTCCACGCCGGTCGAAAGGCATACGAATCCTTCGCCTCCCAGCCAGAGCTCAAGCTCGACGGGCTGCCCAGCCCACTCACGGGGGATGGTGGTGCTCGCGCTGAACCGGACCGGCAGGTCCACTACCGGCCACTCTTCACCGAGCTTGAGCGTGCAGGCCACGTCCGAACCGGTAAACAGCCACTCCCGGATAGGGTGCTCCCGGGCGTTGCGCCAGGCACGGAGTTCCTCCAGACGGCGGATGTAAAGTTCCAGGAGGCGGTTGTCTCGGCTCGTCATCAGGCTCCTTTGGCTCGGTACCGAGAGGGGCGTGTACTAGTGTCCTGCGCTCAGGACATAAACGACGCGACCACTTTACCCTATATTTTGCTCAAGACCGACCCACGCTATCCGTGACATTTAGCGCTTAGAGGCCGCGCCAATAGGCGAGTAGCGAATGTACCATCGAGTAATGAAGCGACGGTTTGATCGTCCACAAAGACGCCAAGTGCGAAAAGTTACCCGCCTATTGGCGCAAGCTCTTAGATTAATGTCTGCAAATTACGAAGCTGTCAAGGGTGAAGAGACTGCCCACTGGGATCTATTCACCGAGATGCCTAGAAGGAGGGTTCTAGGAAACTCAGTCTCCGGAAACTATGCCCAACAGGTAAATGGGCATAGTAGAACGTGGATTAGAACGTAGAACGCCAGCCCGAATAGGCTTATAAGTGCTGCCCCTGCCAGCCAAAGGCCTGCAAGCACCACCAGCCCCGACAACTGGAGGAATCGCTCCAACGTGTGTTGGTCGGTCGTACCTTCGGGACCGTTAGCGTCTTGGTGTAGAACTGCGCCTCTCCCTTCTGTTCGGCAGCCCGGCTACCTCCTATAGAAGGCCCGTAGCTTTGCGTCCCCGCCTCACGACGGGTTTGCCTTTCTCGCAGCGCCCTCAAGAAGAAGATGCGCTACATCACTTGGAAAACTATGCACGAAAAACCTCCATCTGTCAATACTTGACTAGAAAATTTCTTTCCTATCTATCATAAGCGAACCAAATCGTTTAAGAAGGATCTAATAAGTATATTCTGGTTTCGCGTAGAGAGCGCAGGGAACTCTGCGCAAAAAAGCGAGACAGGGGGCGGACGTATGCCACGTAGAAGAGGCTAGTTACTAGTTGGTCGTCTCGCGGCGGTGTGCTTGGAGGTATGCGTCGAGGTCTTCGCGCTTGACTTTGATGTTGTGCCCGAGCTGGACGCTTGGTATCTCCCCACTCCTTATCCTTTGATAAACCCAGCCCTTACTCATTCCAAGCTCCTGGCACACCTCTTTGAGTGAAAGCAGCTTATGTCCTGCGCCATCGTGTTTAGTGAAGGACTCTAGCTCAGCTAGCAAGGCATCCTCTAGAGCATCGAGGGCTTGGCGATGAGCTCGCAGGGCTTGCTTGAGCCGCTCTAATCTGTCGGTGTTGTCGGGCATCTAAAGCCAGATTATATGATCTGAAGAGGAGAAGGGATAAGGTAGGTTGCCTCTATCCTGTAGATTGCCGACAAGGATTGTTCCCGGAAACCCCCGATAGCCCCGGTTCAATCGCCTAAGCATCCCCCGAGCCTACCCGCCGCTAACGTTCCGATGATTAATGCTTTGTGGATCTTGGAACAGTAGCCCTAAGTTGCGGG
>JALZEL010000206.1 GCA_030862075.1 Actinomycetota bacterium
CTACTCGACTATCTCTGTTACGACGCCAGCCCCTACGGTCCTGCCCCCCTCGCGGATGGCGAAGTTCAACCCCTCGTCCATGGCGATCGGAGAGATCAGCTCCACGTTCATCACCGTGTTGTCCCCCGGCATCACCATCTCTACCCCCTCCTCCAGCCTTATCTCCCCCGTCACGTCCGTCGTTCTGAAGTAGAACTGCGGGCGGTAGTTCGAAAAGAACGGCGTGTGCCTTCCCCCTTCCTCCTTGGAGAGCACGTATACCTCGGCCTTGAAGCGCGTGTGCGGCGTTATGCTCCCGGGCTGGGCCAAAACCTGCCCGCGCTCTATGTCGTCGCGCCTTATCCCCCTCAGAAGAGCCCCTATGTTGTCCCCGGCTTGCGCCGAGCCCATCGACTTGTTGAACATCTCTATGCCCGTTACAACCGTCTTCCTCGTGGGCCTTATCCCCACGATCTCGACCTCGGTGTTCAAGGAGATCTGCCCGCTCTCCACGCGCCCCGTGGCCACCGTGCCGCGGCCCTGAATCGTGAAGACGTCCTCAACAGCCAACAAAAAAGGCCTGTCTATGTCCCGCTCGGGCTCGGGCACGTACCCGTCCACAGCCTCCATCAGCTCCATCACCGAGGGCTCGCCTAGCTCGGACTCGTCCCCCTCAAGCGCCCTCAAGGCGCTGCCCACCACCACAGGGACGTCCTCGCCCGGGAAGTCGTACTCAGAGAGGAGCTCCCTCACCTCCATCTCAACAAGCTCCAAAAGCTCGGGGTCGTCGACCATGTCCGCCTTGTTTAGGTAGACTACTATGTAGGGAACCCCCACCTGCCTAGCCAGGAGGATGTGCTCCCTCGTCTGGGGCATAGGCCCGTCGGCCGCCGAGACCACCAGGATCGCCCCGTCCATCTGGGCCGCCCCCGTGATCATGTTCTTCACGTAGTCGGCGTGCCCGGGGCAGTCCACGTGCGCGTAGTGCCGCCTCTCGGTGGCGTACTCCTGGTGGCTGGTGGCGATCGTTATCCCGCGCTGCTTCTCTTCGGGGGCGTTGTCTATCTGCTCGAAGGCCACCTCGGTGTTGGCCGGGTCGTCGGGCACGCGCTTGGCCAGGACCTTAGTGATCGCGGCCGTGAGCGTCGTCTTGCCGTGGTCGACGTGGCCTATGGTCCCGACGTTCAGGTGCGGCTTGGTCCTCTCAAAAACTCCCTTGGCCATTACTCTCTCCTACCTCTCGGCTATCTCGGTCGCGATGCTCTGGGGCACCTCGGCGTAGTGATCGAACTGCATGGTGAACGTGGCCCTGCCCTGGGTCTTGCTCCGGACGGTCGTCGCGTACCCAAACATCTCCGAGAGCGGCACCATCGCCCGGATGACCTGCCCGCCACCGCGGGAGTCCATCCCCTGGATCTGGCCGCGCCTGCTCGAAAGATCGCCTATGACGTCGCCCATGAACTCCTCAGGCACGACGACCTCGACGTCCATCACCGGCTCAAGAAGGACCGGGTTGGCCCGCTTGAGGCCCTCCTTGAGGGCCATGCTGCCGGCGATCTGGAACGCCATCTCCGAGGAGTCGACGTCGTGGTACGAGCCGTCGACGAGCTCGACTTTCACGTCCACGACCGGATAGCCGGCCACCACGCCGGAATCCATGGCATCCCTGATGCCCTTGTCCACGCTCGGTATGTACTCGCGCGGGATAACGCCGCCGATGATCCTGTTGTCGAACTCGTAGCCGCCCTCGCCGTTGTGCTCGAGGTTGATGACCGCGTGCCCATACTGGCCGCGACCACCAGTCTGCCGGACGAAACGTCCCTCGACGTTCTCAACCCGCCGGCGCACGGTCTCCCGGTAAGCCACCTGCGGCTTGCCGATGTTAGCGTCCACGCGGAACTCACGCAATAGCCTGTCGAGGATGATTTCCAGGTGCAGCTCGCCCATCCCGCTAATGATCGTCTGCCCCGTCTCCTCGTCACCCCGAACCGAAAAGGTCGGGTCCTCCTCGGCGAGCCGCTGCAGCGCGACGCTCAGCTTCTCCTGGTCGGCCTTGGTCTTGGGCTCGATGGCCTGCGAGATGACCGGCTCTGGAAAGATCATCTCTTCCAAAACGATCTGCTCCGGATCGTCAGCCGCGACCAGCGTGTCGCCGGTCCCGGTCTGAGAGAGACCGATGGCGGCGACCAGCTCGCCGGCATACACCTCCTCGCGCTGCTCGCGCGAGTTGGCGTGCATCTGCAGGAGCCTACCGACGCGCTCGCGCCTGCCCTTCGTGGTGTTCATGACGTAGGAGCCGGACCTGAGCGTGCCCGAGTACACCCTTATGTAGGTCAGCCTTCCGACGTGCGGGTCGGCTTGCACCTTGAAGGCGAGCGCCGCCAGTGGGCCGTTCTCGTCGGCCTCGCGCACGGCGTTTTCGCCACTCGGGGTGACGCCGTGGAACGGCGGCACGTCCAAGGGGCTCGGCAGGTAATCCACGACGCCGTCGAGCAGCGGCTGCACACCCTTGTTCTTGAACGCCGAGCCGCAGAAGACCGGTGTCATCTGGATGTCGAGGGTGGCCTTGCGGATCGCCGCCCTAAGGGCGTCCGCGTCTATCTCCTCGCCCTCAAGGTAGAGCACCATGAGCTCTTCGTCCTGGTCGGCGACCGCCTCGAGGAGCTTCTCCCGGTACTCCTCTGCCCGCTCCTGCATCTCGACCGGGATCTCGGTCTCTTCCCACTCGGCTCCGAGATCGTCCTTGTGCATGATCGCCTTCATCTCCACGAGGTCCACGAGCCCACGGAACTCCGACTCGGCCCCAATTGGCAACTGCACCGGCACCGCGTTCGCCCCGAGCCGGTCCACCATCGTGTCCACAGCCTTGTAGAAGTCCGCCCCGATCCTGTCCATCTTATTGACGAACGCGATCCGCGGAACCCCGTACTTGTCCGCCTGCCGCCAAACCGTCTCGCTCTGTGGCTCGACACCCGCAACGGAGTCGAAAAGCGCGATCGCCCCGTCGAGCACGCGCAAGCTGCGCTCCACCTCGACGGTAAAATCCACGTGCCCGGGCGTGTCTATAATGTTGATGCGGTGCTGCTCGGGGATGCGGGTGTGGAGGCCCTCCCTGCTGCCGCTCTTGCCGTTCTTGGAGGAGCCGTCGGTGCCGCCCCAGAACACGGTGGTCGCGGCGCTGGTTATGGTGATGCCGCGCTCACGTTCCTGAGCCATCCAGTCCATCACGGCGTTCCCGTCGTGAACCTCGCCCAGCCTGTGGGTAAGGCCAGTGTAGAGCAGGATGCGCTCGGTCGTCGTCGTCTTACCGGCGTCGATGTGAGCCATGATCCCTATGTTTCTGACCCGCTTTAGCGGTGTTTTTCTAGCTACCGATACAGCCATTTGTTACCTCGTCACCACCTGTAATGTGCAAACGCACGGTTGGCCTCAGCCATCCTATGCGTGTCCTCCTTACGCTTCACGCTCGCGCCAACGTTGTCTTTAGCGTCCAGGATCTCACCGGCGAGCCTGCGACCCATCGTCTTCTCCCGCCGCGCCCGAGCGTAGCCCACCATCCAGCGCAAAGCCAGCGTGTTCGCCCGCCGCGGCTGCACCTCGACCGGCACCTGGTACGTGGCGCCGCCGACCCGCCTGGACCGCACCTCCAGACGGGGCCGGATGTTGTCCAGAGCATTGTCCAATACCGTGACCGGGTTCGAGCCGGTCCGCTCCTCGATAAAGGAGAGGGCGTCGTAGACTATCTTCTCCGCCGTGCTCTTCTTGCCGTCGAGCATGATCTTGTTCACCAGCTGCTGCACCAGCACGCTCCCGTGGACGGGATCTGCCGGTATCCTCTTCTTCGGCGGCGCTGCTCGCCTCGGCATACTCTTATCCCCTCTCCTACTTCTTCGTCCCGTACTTGGAACGGCTCTGCTTGCGGTTGGCCACCCCCAGGGTATCCAAAGCCCCACGCACGACCTTGTAGCGCACGCCCGGCAGGTCCTTCACGCGCCCGCCGCGCACGAGCACCACGGAGTGCTCCTGCAGGTTGTGCCCCTCTCCGGGGACGTAGGCCGTGACCTCATGGCCGTTCGTGAGCCTCAC
>JALZEL010000024.1 GCA_030862075.1 Actinomycetota bacterium
AACAAGGATACCCGTCCCGGCCTCGCTTCGCCAAACGTTCTGCAAATTCCCGATCGTCATACTCTTTTATACGTCCCAAATATTCTGCGCGGATGGTCCAGTTCTAAACAGGCGCTTCCTTCTAAAAACGCTGCGAAGCAGCGGATCACTGGCGGCGGCTGAAGAAGCTGCGCAAGAGCACCCGGATCCGGCGGAGGGCTTGAGAAGCCGTATAGATCTTGCCCGTCCGAGTTAGCGTTATAGAGTTAGCGTTATAATTAGTGTAGGTTGCTTATGGACGACTCCGGAGACAATGGCGAGCAGTTGAACCTGAACCAGGCGGAGCTCCGGGGGGTGGCACGACGTCCTATAGGAGGCTCACCGAAGAACTTCTTCCGGGACCTGAAGAGTCTCCTGAACTTCCAGGCGCTTAAGGCGACCATCCAGGGGTTTCAGCGGGACGACGCCTTGGGGCTCGCTGCGCAGCTCGCTTTTTACTTGATACTGGCGCTCTTCCCGTTCATTCTGGTCCTGGTCTCACTCATGGGGACATTCTTCAACGAGAGGCTCGCCGCGGAGATCCTCGAATACTTTCAGCAGGTGACGCCGGAGCAGGTTTACGTGATCATCGAGACCTACCTTAGCGACACCATCTCCGGGAACAACCGGGCACCGGGGCTATTCTCGATCGGCCTCGTCATCGCCCTCTGGTCGGCCTCCGGGGCCTTCGCCGCCTTGATAAACGCCCTCAACAAGGTCTACGACGTCGAGGAGACCCGTCCTATTTGGAAGGTGCGCGGGCTCGCCCTCCTCATGACGCTCGGCCTCAGCGCGATGATCCTGGTAGGCGTCCTGCTCCTCATCTTCGGGTCTGGTATAGGATCGGCGATCGCGGGCTTTTTCGGGCTCGGAGGCGTCTTCGAGTTGGTGTGGAACATAGCACGCTGGCCCGTAGCGCTCTTCTTCATGGTGTTCACCATCGCGCTCATCTACTACATCTCTCCCGACGCCGGACAGCCTTTCCGTTGGATTACGCCGGGCGGCTTAGTCGGGGTGATCCTCTGGGTCCTGGCCAGCCTGGGCTTCCGCTTCTACGTCTCGAACTTCGGATCCTACGACGTGACCTACGGCTCCATCGGCGCCGTCATCGTCTTGCTCCTCTACCTCTACATCTCCTCTCTTACCATCCTCTTCGGCGCCGAGCTCAACGCCACGCTGGTGCGCATGAAGGAGGAGATCTCCGGCAAGCAGGTCCTCGACGCCGAGCCCGCGAACGAGAAACCCGACATCCTCGCGGACGACCAACAGAAGAACGTTCAGGGCTAGCGCTAAGAAGCTATTTCTAGCCGGCGCTCTCTGGTATACTCCCATCATCCGGAGGAGTGGCCGAGTGGTTGAAGGCGGCACCCTGCTAAGGTGTTATACCTCTTAACGGGGTATCGAGGGTTCGAATCCCTCCTCCTCCGCTCCCAAAGCCGCCTATTTGCAGGACAAACGCGAAAGTATAGGAAAAGGCTGGGATGCTGCTCAGCCTTGTTTACACCATTTTTTACACCAACATGCCACAGAGACGCGAATCAGCAGCGGAGATTGGCATCCTGAGGGGGCGGCAGGATTGAGGCCGGAATCGGTCGCCGACAGGGGCGCTCGTGCTTGTGTAACGTCGGTAGAAAGGTCGGCAAATCCCCAGAGGAAAATTCTTAATAGCGTAGGGTATAAGGTATAGGTATAATTTTTACATACGGTTGTTGAAGTTGTTTCTAAGTAGGGGGAGAGGAACGCGAGATGACCCAAAGTCCTTTGCACAAGCTGTCACCGAAAGACGGGTCGGACGATTGTAGCCTGCTGCGTACTTTGATAGATAGCCTGCCGGAACAAGTTTATGTCAAAGACACCGAGAGCCGTTACATCTTCAACAACATCGCGCACGTAAGAGCCTTGGGTGCACAAAGCCCAGAGGAGATCGTAGGGAAGTCGGACTCTGACTTCTATCCGAAGGAGCTGGCAACACAGTATCTCGCAGACGAGCAGGAGGTTATCCATTCGGACCGGTCCCTGGTCGACAAGGAAGAATGGAGCGTGGACGGGGAGGGTAATGAGAGGCGGCACTCGACCACCAAGGTGCCCCTAAGAGACGATAGCGGGAATATCGTAGGGCTCGTGGGCATAACCAGGAACGTAACCGAGCGCAAGCAGGCCGAGGAGGCACTCGAACGGCTCAATCACCAAAACGAACTGATCCTGAACTCGGCAGGCGAGGGGATATACGGTCTAGACTTGCAGGGAAACGTCACATTCGCTAATCCTGCCGCGGCACGTATGACGGGATGGGATACCGAAGAACTCATAGGCCGTCAGCAACACAGTCTTATCCACCACTCCCGCCCTGACGGAACCCCATACCCCCAAGAAGAGTGCCCAATCTATGCAGCGTTTAGGAACGGGAACATCCAGCATGTGACCGATGAAGTGTTCTGGAGAAGGGACGGCACAAGTTTTCCGGTCGAGTACGTGAGCACCCCGATTCGAGAACGAGGCGAGATAGTCGGGGCCGTCGTCGTGTTCGAGGACGTCACCCAGCGCAAGCGGGCCGAGGCGGCGCTCAAGGAGAGCGAGGAGAGATTCCGCAGCGCCTTCGAGGACTCCCCGATAGGCGTGGCTCTGGTCGGGCTCGACGGGCGTCGCTTTAGGGTGAACCAGGCACTGTGTGAGATGCTCGGCTACTCTGAGGAGGAGCTGCAGAGCGAAAAATATCTAGAGCACATCCATCCTGCTGACCGCGAGATCAGCTCGAAGCACCGGCGTAAGACGTTGGAGAAAGGGGAAGGGAGTTACACACTAGAGAGGCGTTACGTCCACGCCGACGGGCACACGGTGTGGAACCTGACGAACGTATCGCTGATACAGGACTCGCAGGGCAACCCTAGCCACCTCGTCTGCCTCCACCAGGACATAACCGAACGCAAGGAGGCCGAAGAGAAGCTTAGGGAGAGTGAGGAGCGTTTCCAGTCCCTCGTCCGCAACGCCACCGATCTCATCACGCTCCTCGAGGAGGACGGCACCATCAGCTACGAGAGCCCGACCATCGAACGGATACTGGGCTACCTCCCCGAAGAGCGGATCGGCAAGAACGCCTTCGATTACGCCCACCCAGAGGACAGGGAACGGGTAGCGCTCGCCTTCGCCGAAGCCCTGGACAACCCCGGTGAGGTTCAACGACCCGTGGAGTTTCGGTTGCGCCACAAGGACGGCTCCTGGCGTCACATGGAGACGACGCGCACCAACCTCTTAGACGACCCGGCGGTGAGGGGGGTGGTGGCCAACTCCCGCGACATAACCGAACGCAGGCGGGCGGAGGAGGCCCTGAGGGAGAACGAGGAGCGCTACCGGGCGGTCGTCGAGCAGAGCGCGGAGGCCATATGGTTGTTCGAGCCGGACACCAAACAGGTCCTTGAAGCCAACACCGCCTTCCAGGAGATGTTCGGGTACACCGCCGAGGAACTAAAGGAGATGACGAACTACGACTTCGTCGCTCATAGCCGCCAGAACATAGACTCCGCAGTTCAGCGTGTTGTGCAGGAGAGAAAGGGTTTCTTCGGCGAACGCAAGTACCGCCGCAAGGATGGGACGGTGCTGGACGTAGAGGTTAGCGGTTGCGTGATCCCTTACCAGAGTAAGGAAGTCGTGTGTGCCGTGGCCCGCGACCTGACCGAGCGCAAGGAGGCCGAGGAAGCACTCAGGAAGAGCGAGGAGAGGTTTCGCACCGCCTTCGAGGACGCCCCCATAGGCGTGGCCCTAGTCGGGCTCGACCGCAGCCACCTTAGGGTCAACCGCGCTTACTGCGAGATGCTCGGCTATTCGGAGGAGGAGTTGCTCGAGAAGCAGCACTCGGGGATCATCCACCCCGACGACCGCGAAGAGAGCGCAGATCGTATACGCGGGATCCTGGAGGAAGAGGCCGAGCCCTACGAGCTCGAGAGACGTTACCTGCACGCCGACGGGCACGTGGTGTGGAGCCTGTCGAATATCTCGCTAATACGGGACTCCGAAGGCGAGCCCAGCCACTTCGTCTGTCTGCACGAGGACATAACAGAACGCAAAGAGCTGGAGGAGCGGCTAAGGTATCAGGCATTCTACGACTCCTTGACCGACCTGCCGAACAGGCTCCTGTTCCTGGATCGCCTTGGTCACGCCCTGACTCGGGCGAGTCGGGAAGCCGGCCCGGTCGCGGTGCTCTTGGTGGACCTGGACGACTTCAAGGTCGTAAACGACTCTCTGGGCCACGACGCAGGAAACGCCATGCTCACCGAGGTCGCCCAGCGGTTGAGGGGCTCGCTGAGGCCCGGGGACACGGTAGGGCGGATCTTCGGGGACGAGTTCGCGGTACTTCTGGAGGCGCCCGCCGGCGAGGAAGAGGCCAAGCTGGTAGCGCAAAGGATCGAGGAACGCTTAGGGGAACCCTTCGAAGTGGAAGGGCGGGAGGTGTTCGTGACAGCCAGCATCGGGATCGCCCTCGCCGAGACCACCGAGGACGAACCGAAGGAAGTCTTGCGGCACGCGGACCTGGCGATGTACGAGGCCAAGAGACACAGCAAGACCCAGCACGAGGTTTACGACGCCGACATGACCACCCGCGCCGTCGAGCGCATGGGTCTGATGGAGGATCTGCGCCGGGCCGTGGAGCGCGAGGAGTTCGAGGTCCACTACCAGCCCGAGGTGCTGCTGGAGACCGGTGATATCACCGGAGTGGAGGCGCTCTTACGCTGGAAGAATCCCGAAAGAGGTCTGCTGCCGGCGAGCCAGTTTATCCAGCTTGCGGAGGAGACCGGACTCATCAACCAGATCGGGCTATGGGTCCTGAAGGAGTCGTGTCGCCAGCTCAAGGAGTGGCAAGAGCGGTACCCGGAGAAGCTAGGCCCGCCGTTCGTCCTGAGCGTGAACCTCTCCGGGGAGCAGATCCGGCAACCCGACCTGGCCGAGAAGGTCGCCGGCGTTCTGCGCGAGAC
>JALZEL010000027.1 GCA_030862075.1 Actinomycetota bacterium
GGTAGGCTGGAGATCAAGAGCAGCTCCGCCCCGGCCTTTACCGCCTCGACCGCCGCCCGCGCCGACGTCCCCTCGCGCCGCGCCCCCTCCATCGCCAGGTCGTCCGTGATGACTACGCCCTCGAAACCAAGCTCTCCGCGCAACATCTCTATCGCCGCCGGCGAGAGGCTCGCGGGCCGTTCGGGATCTATCGCAGGGTAGACGAGGTGGCCGACCATCACCGTCGGCACCCCGGCCTCGATGGCTGCCCTAAAAGGCGGCAGGTCGCTCTGCAGAACCGTTTGCCTGTTGTGGTCCACGACGGGGCGTGCGACGTGCGAGTCTTCGAGGGCGGGGCCGTGGTTAGGGAAGTGTTTCGCCGAGGAGACGACGCCCGCCCGCTCGAAGCCCTCGATCGCCGCGGCGCCCATACGCGCGACGAGGGTCGGCTCTTCCCCGTAGGAGCGGCTCCCGATCGCGGCACCAGGGCCGGTGTCCACCACAGGTGCCAGGTTCGTGTTCACGCCCCCACGCTTGAGCTCGTGGCCTATCTCTTCTGAGGTTCTTCGGGCCTCCTCTGGGTCCGCCCGCCGCCCGACGTCCGCCGCCGGTGGCTGCGCCGAGACCCACGGGGCGCTCTGCACCTCGCCGCCCTCATGGTCGACCGCGACAAAGAGGGGTATGGCGGGTTCGGTGTTCATCGAGAGCTCCTGCAGAGCGTCCGTGAGCTCCTTCGTCTGCTCCTCGGACTCCATGTTGTTACCGAAGAGGAGGACACCACCGACGTTCCGTTCCCGGATCATCTTCTCGATGTAGTAGTCCGGCTCTGTGCCGCCCATGCCGACGACAAACATCTGTCCCACCGCGTCCCGCACGCTCAACCGCTCCGTTGCCTCCTCCATCGTCCCTTCCTCCCGGGTCTCCTCCGAGGCCTCTTCGGAGGAACCATAAGGCTCGCCTCCGCACCCGGCGAGCGAGATCAGGGCCACGACCGCGCAGAGGACGGCTCGGGACGAGCGTCGCATCGGTCCTCTCGGCTCCAAGCGCCTCCCTCAGGCCATCGATGGCACCAGTTTACCGATGAGAACCGCCGTGGTCTCGGGTATCCTTTCCTCGCGTGATCGAGCTATCTTACGAATCCGGTACCCTTATCGCCAGCGGAGGCGAGCCCCCGGAACCCTTCGTCTGGGATAAGCGCACCGAGCAGTGGCGCGCGCCTGCGGGCACCTACCGCAAGACGGTGCTAACCTTGCGCAGCTCGGGGACGCCCTACGAGGACCGGGCCGCCTCCTTCGAGAAGCTTACCGTGGAGTCACGCGTGGCGATGGAGCCACGCCTGTACCAGAGAGAGGCCTTGAACGCCTGGCGCCGGGGGGAGCTGCGGGGCGTGGTCGTGCTGCCCACTGGAGCCGGGAAGACGGCGATCGCGGGGCGGGCGATCGAGCGCGCGGGAAGGAGCACGCTCGTCGTCGTTCCCACCCTCGCCCTCTTGAAGCAGTGGTACTCCGTTTTATCGGATTCTTTTGGCACGGACGTTAAGGTGGGGATCCTGGGCGGGGGGTATCACGAGGTCACGCCGCTAACCGTCACGACTTACGACTCGGCGTACATCCACGCGGAGAGGTACGGGGACCGCTTCGCGCTCGTGGTCTACGACGAGGTGCACCACCTGCCCGCCGAGAAGTACGCCGTGATCCCGAAGATGCTCCTCGCCCCTTACTCTTTGGGCCTCACCGCCACCCCCGAACGCTCCGACGGCGGCCACGAGCTCCTACCCGAGCTGGTCGGCCCCGTAGTCTATAGGCGCTCTCCAGAGGATCTGGCCGGCACGTACCTCGCGCCCTACGAGGTAGTCCGCATCCCCGTCGAGCTCACCGCGGTCGAGCGGGTCGAGTACGCCGAGGTAGACGCGGTCTACCGGGACTTCCTCAAGAAACATGGCCTCGCCATGCGCTCTCCAGAGGACTGGCAGCGGTTCATCCTGGTGGCGTCCACGAGCCATTCTGGGGGGCGGGAGGCGCTGTTAGCGGCGCGCCGGAGGCGCGAGATCCGGGCCAACGCCGAGCGCAAAGGGGCGACGCTTGAAAGCCTCCTCAAAAGGCACTGGGATGACCGGATTATCGTGTTCACGAAGAGCGTCGAGGAGGTGTACGCTCTCTCGGAGAGGTTCCTGGTTCCGGGCATCACCTACGAGACGCCTGCCCGAGAGCGCAAGGAGATCCTGGACCGTTTCCGGGAGGGACGCTACCGGGCCATAATCGCCTCGGACGTCCTGAACGAGGGCGTGGACGTGCCGGAGGCGAACGTCGCCGTGATCCTGGCCGGCAGCGCCTCTCACCGCGAGTACGTCCAACGCCTGGGCCGCGTCTTGAGACCGCGCGAGGGCAAGAGTGCCACCCTCTACGAGCTCGTCACCGAGGGGACCGGCGAGGAGGCCGCCTCGCGCCGCCGCCGGGAGTCTTTCTCGGGAGCGTACTCCTAGTGCTCCGCAGCGAACACGTTATGGCCCGCCTTTCTCGGGGGAAGCTCGTCCCCCATCAGCTCTCGCCGAAAGACGAGCGCGTTCGAGGGGTGGTCAAAGCCCTCGTAGACCTCCACGCCGCGCACGCAGGGAAGCCCAGGGCACAGTTGGAGAGGGAGCTATCTCTCATCGAGGAGGAGTTCGGGCCGCGACTGGACCCCCGACGGGGCTTCAGGATCGTGCGGGCTCTCTCAAAGCTCCTCGAAGAAAAGGCCACGTGGGCGTTCCCGACGGAGGCCGACCCGTACACCTTGCGGACCCGCGTCTTCGAGCTCGCCGCCGCCCTGCCCGAGTTCCCCTCGGCGAGGGGTACCCTTCTCGGCAACACCAGGGAGGAGGTGCTCTCACGGGTCTCCAAGGAGACGGGGGTAAGAGACCCGGCCGGTATGATGTACGCCGACCGGCAGGGGGCGCAGCTTCTCGCCGGATTCGAGGTGGTCACGCCGGAGGCCCTGATCTCACGCTACAACGTGGCCCAGGCCCAAGGCGTCCTCTACTCCGCGAAGGACCTCTCCGTGGACCTCGGGGAAAAAGCCGACGCCCGGCTCGTCTTCCGCTACGTGAAGCTCCTCGGCCTGATCTACCGCCTCGAACCCCTCGACGAGGGCCACCGGCTCCACCTCGACGGCCCGCTCTCCCTCTTCGGCGGAACCCGCAAGTACGGTCTGAGGCTCGCCAAGTTCCTCCCCGGCCTCCTCCTCACCTCCCCCTGGAACCTCCGCGCCAACGTCTCCTGGAAGGGCCGCGAAGCCGTCCTGGAGCTCGACTCCGAAGCCTCGGACCTCGCCAGCCACTACAAAGGCCCCGCAGAGGTAGTGAGCGAGGGCGACGTGCGCGAGGCTTTCGCAAAGGCGTGGGACCGGGCAAAGGACACCGACGGCTGGAATCTCGAACCAGAAGGAGGAATACTCCCGGTCCCGCCGCTCAAGACCGCGCTCGTCCCGGACTTCGCGCTCCGGAACGTGGAGACCGGCGAGACTGTCCACCTAGAGATCCTGGGCTTCTGGTCCGAGCGGCACCTAGTGGAGCGGGTCGATCTCTTGCGGGAGGCCGCAAAGCGGGGTCACCGCGTCCTAGTCGCCGCCCCTGAGTCACTTAGCGCTTCTCCCGAAGCCCTCTCCGCCGCGACACGGGGCGAGGTCGTCCCCTTCAAAAATCGCCTGGACGCGAGAGCCGTCCTCGCGGCCCTGGAAGGTCGAGCGTAGTAAAGGGCACTATAATCCGCTGCATGAAGAGCAACGCACGCTCCCTGATACCGCTCACCGTCGCCTGCGCCTTCGCGGCCGCCCTCTTCGGGTTCGGGACGACCATGTTCTCTTTCCAGAGCGCCTACGAAGAGCTGGGCCGGGAGCAGCTGCTCTTCTTCGCCCGCGAACTGGTCTACGTGGCCCTCGCCGTCGTCCTCGTAATGAGGGGCGGCTGGTGGGGCGTGTTGGCAGCCATCTTCATGACCGTCGGCGCGACCGCGGTCGAGTGGCTCCTCTTTCCCATCGCCTACGTCTGGGCCGGGGCCGGCGACCCAGAGGGCTACGCCGAGAGGTTCGCAAGCTTCGGTTGGCCCTCCTACACGAGTTGGGCCACCTGGGACGTCTTCGGCGTCGGCATCGCCGCCGCCTTTGCCCAGGGCTTGAGGCTCATGGCCCGCGTCGATCCCGGTGGTACCCCTCGGGACGAATGACCTCGAACTCCTCATCCTCGTCGAAGCCCAGGAGAAAAACCTCGCCCTTCGCGTTGAAGTCATAGGAGGTGCGGGGCAGCTTCCCCTCCTCCGAGTCCTCCACCTCAACGTCCGTCACCAGCTTTCCTCGCCCCTCGCACCGCTTGCACGGGATCGGTCGCCACGCCGCTCCGTTGTCGCCACGCCCTTCGCAGTTGGGACACTCCCGAAAACCTGTGTAACGGATGGTCAACCTTCTCACGCGCAAGATCCTACCAAGAACACCGGAAGCCCACCTCCTACGAGGCCGGGTTCAACGGTCCGGCACGCCAGCTTTTCTGGTAGCGGATCTGTTCCTCGGTGAGCTGCTCGGGCTCGACGCCCAAAGAAGCCAGCTTGGCGCGGGCGACGTACTGATCTATCTCGTCTGGGATGGAGCGGAGGCCGGGTTGCATATTAGCGGCGTTCTTCGCCAATTGGTGCAAGCTCAGGGCCTGGACGGCGAAGGTGAGATCCATGATCTCGACCGGGTGCCCATCCCCGGCCGCGATGTTGACTAGCCTCCCGCGGGCCAGGACGTGCAGCCGCCGGCCGTCCGAAAGCTCGTACTCGGTGACGTTCTCACGCACCTCGCGCGTCTCCACCGCCATCTCCCTCAACGCCGCCAGGTCGAACTCGTGGTCGTAGTGGCCCGCGTTGGCGAGCAAAACCCCGTCTTTCATCCTCTCCAGGTGCTCTTTGCCCAAGACCTTTAAGTTCCCCGTGCCGGTGAGGAAGACGTCCCCTACTTCCGCAGCCTGCATCGAATTCATCACTTCGTAGCCCTCGGCGTAGGCTTCGAGTAGTTTGACCGGGTCGGGCTCGCAGACGATGACCCGCGCCCCCAAGCCGTCAGCGTACTTGGCGAGACCCCTCGACACCCAGCCAAACCCCATCACCACGACCGCCTTTCCGCTGATGAAGAGGTTCGTGCTCGCGAGCAGAGCGACGAGCGAGGAGTGCCCGGTGCCGTAGCGGTTGTCGAAGAGGTGCTTCATCTTGGCGTCGTTCGCCGCCAGGACCGGAAAGGACAAGAGGCCCTCCGCTTCCATCGCCTTGAGCTTCAGGATGCCGGTCGTAGTCTCCTCCGAAGCTCCCATCACGTTCCCGACGAGGTCCTGGTGGTGGTCGATCAGCCTCCCCACGAGCTCCGCTCCGTCGTCCAAGATGATCTCGGGGCCGGTCTCCAGGGTCCGGTGCAGGTACCGCTCGAACTCCTCGTCGGGCGGGTCGTGGGTAGCGAAGACGCGTACCCCCCGCTCGACCAGGGCCGCGCACACGTCGTCCTGGGTCGAGAGCGGGTTGCTCCCCGCGACCGTCACGTCCGCCCCGGCCTCGGCGAGCAAGAGCGCCAGGTACGCCGTCTTCGCCTCCAGGTGGATGGTCATCGCAACCTTGCGCCCTCGGAGACCGCCGTCGGCGAGCTTGCTCTTGGAGACGTTGTTCAGGACGGGCGA
>JALZEL010000227.1 GCA_030862075.1 Actinomycetota bacterium
TGCTGGACGAACGCCGTTTCGGCAGCGGCATGGTTTACCTCTACTACCGCACCAGGAGGACGTAGCGATGGTGATCGCTACCACGCCGGGGAGGTCGCCCGGTATTATGCGGAAGTTAGCGGCGGTCTTGGTCCGGGGGTGCTTGGGCGATAGGACCGGGGGAGAGCACGAAAAAGGGCCGGAGAGGCTAGAGGACACTCTCCGGCCTTCCGCGGGGCCAGAAGTAAAAGAACGTCAACGGCACCATTGCGGGTGGTGTCCGGCCCCGCAGCCTATGTATCATAACCATCATGCCCGTCCGCTGCAAAGAGAGCTCGCTGCGCCCCGGTCGAGGAGCGGTAGAGGCCACTAGGACCGGGGCTCCGCGCCCGTTAGCGGCCATCCTCGCGCGGCCGAGCGCACGAAAATAAAGAGCCGACGAGCGGACTCGAACCGCTGACCTGCTCCTTACGAGTTAGCTGTGCGACTACTGGATGAGCGAGCCACTCTGTGCCTTGATCTTCTTAGCTGTGTCTCACTGTACCGTGACTAACGTCAGCGTCGGCACTAATTGTGTGGATGTTGTAGCTAATTCCAGAAAGTTAGAGACCCCGATCAGGAGCGTCACGATCCCGATCGCCCGCATCGCCGTCTCCCGCATCCTCTCCGGTAGCTTCGCACCCACGAGTGCTCCGATACCGCCGCCGACGAGGACGGCGACGACGTTTATCGCTGTTCCCAAGCCCATAGTAGAAGAGTATAGGCCACGACAGCAGTAGCGGTCACTTCTGTATAATTCGCGGCATCGTTGGAGGCGTCACGGGGGTTTCTTGGTTTGGATCTTTACGAGTATCAAGGCAAGGAACTGTTGCGGCGGTTCGACATAGAGACGCTGGAGGGTAGCGTGGCCACCACTCCCGAGGAGGCGCGCGCGGCCGCCGAGCAGCTCGGCGGCCCGGTGGCGGTGAAGGCGCAGGTACTCACCGGCGGTCGCGGCAAGGCTGGGGGGATCAAGGTCGTCGAAGAGCCCGAGGACGTCCAAGAGGCGGCTCGACAGATACTCGGCATGGACATAAGGGGGCATAAGGTACGACGGGTGCTCGTAGAGGCCGGGGTCGAGATCTCGACCGAGATGTACCTCTCGGTCATGGTGGACCGGGCGGCGAAGAAGCCCCTGATCCTGTTCTCCTCCGAGGGCGGCGTGGACATCGAGGAGGTCGCCGAGAGGAACCCCGAAGCCATCGTAAGGATTTACGTAGACCCCTTGCTCGGCCTCTTGCCCTACCAGGTCCGCGAGCTCACCTTCTCCGCCGGCTTAGAAGGCGACGTCGCCAAGGGCGTGGGCAGGACCTTGAGCAACCTGTACAGGGCCTTCAGCGAGTCCGACGCGAGCCTAGTGGAGATCAACCCGCTCGTCGCAACGTCGGATGGTCGCGTTTTGGCCCTGGACGCGAAGGTCACGGTGGACAACTCGAGCCTTTTCAGGCACCGGGACATAGCGGATCTGCACGACGTGGATGCCGCAGACCCCGAGGAGCAGCGCGCGCTCGAGGCGAGCTTGCAGTACGTGAAACTCGACGGCGACGTAGGGATCTTGGGGAACGGAGCGGGGTTGGTGATGAGCACGCTCGACGTGGTAGCGCAGGCCGGCGGGGAGCCGGCGAATTTCTGCGACGTCGGCGGTGGAGCAAACGCAGAGATGATCTCGGAAGCTTTGGACATCGTCACCGCGAACAAGCAGGTAAAGAGCGTCCTCTTCAACATCTTCGGCGGCATCACCCGCGGCGACGAGGTTGCCCGAGGCCTCCTTGAGGCTTTAGAGCGCTCGGAGATAGATCTGCCGATAGTAGTCCGGCTCGATGGCACGAACGCCGAGGAGGGGCGCCAGATCCTGGCGCAGAACACTCCTGAGAACGTCTTTGCGGAAGAGACGATGCTCGACGCGGCGCGCAAGGCCGTGGAGCTCGCGCACGATAGCGAAGGCAGGTAGCGAACAATGGCGATACTGGTAGATAACGAGACGCGCTTGGTGGTGCAGGGCATAACGGGTCGCGAGGGCGGCTTCCACACCGGGCGCATGCTGGAGAGCGGCACGAGCGTGGTGGCCGGGGTGACGCCGGGCAAGGGCGGGCAAGAATACGAGGGCGTGCCAGTCTTCAACACCATGGAGGAGGCAGTAGAGGAGACCGGGCCGAACGCGAGCGTCATCTTCGTCCCGGCCGCGTTCTCGGCGGACGCTATCTTAGAGGCGCTGGACTTCGACATAAGCACGGTCTGCTGTATCACCGAGGGCGTGCCGGTGCACGACATGATGCGGGTCGCTAACTACCTGCGGGTAAAGGACGCGACCCTTATCGGGCCGAACTGCCCCGGCGTCCTCTCACCCGGCAAGGCCAACGTCTCCATCATGCCGAACACGATCTTCACGCCCGGCGGTGTAGGCGTCGTTAGTCGGAGCGGGACGCTGACCTACCAGATCGTCAACGAGCTCACCCAGAGGGACATCGGCCAGAGCACAGCGGTCGGTATAGGCGGCGACCCGATAATCGGGACCGATTTCATCGAGATACTCGAGAAATTCGAGGCGGACCCCGAGACCGAGTGCGTCGTGATGATCGGGGAGATCGGAGGCAACGCTGAGCAGCGTGCCGCCGAGTACGTCCAGAGCGAGATGCAAACCCCGGTCGTGGCTTACATCGCCGGCTTCACCGCCCCTGAGGGCAAGACGATGGGACACGCGGGGGCCATCGTCTCCGGCGGCGAGAGCACCGCCGAGGCCAAGAGCGAGGCCCTGAGACAAGCCGGCATCCGGGCCGCAACGAACCCATCGGAGGTCGGGGAACTCGTGGCCGAGGCGTTGGGCCAATCTTCTTAGCAGGAAGGATCGGCGTGAGTTACGGGAGTCGGAGGCCCGACAGCAGGAGGGACAGGCGGAGGGCGAAAGGGGCTTCGAGAAGGCCGGAGCCGGAGAGCGCCGACAGGACCTTCTTGGTGGTCGCGGGACTTTTCTTCCTCGTCTTGATGCTCCTCGTCGCGGCGCTCGCGCTCTTCGGGTAGTCTGTATCGTCACGGCCGGGGCAGGCAAACGAGGACCTACCGCCGGATCGGAGTCGCGCTCTCGGCGACCGCCATCCTGATCGGGCTCGTCATGATCGGGGTAGTCAAGTCTACAGCGCGGACGGCTGTGAGGATCTAGGGCGCCGGAGCAACCTTCGCTCTCATGGACCCCAAGGGGAAGTCACGATTCGAAGCCGGGTTCTCTAGCACTGAGTGGATAAACAAAGTCCAAGACTTCGCCGTGACCAGGGATGAGCCGCCGCGATGCCGGGCTTACAGCAGGCCCGGTATTGCTCGATTCTAGCTCGGCAAAGCTCTTCGGGCAGGCTGTAGCCCCAAAAGGACTATACTTCCTGCTGACAGCAGACCTGCCGGATGCGAACAGGAGCGTGGCACACGATGCGAGTCATTATCGTGGGGGCAGGGGAAGTAGGCTTCAACACCGCCTTGATGCTCTCCAGGGAGGAGCACGATGTCGTCCTAATCGAGCAAGACGAGACGCTCGTCGAGCGGGCCACAGAGCAACTCGACGCCCTCACGATCCAGGGTAACGGGGCAAGTCCCAGGCTTCTGGCGGAGGCTGGGGTCAAGAAGTCCGACCTCCTGATAGCCACAACCAATTCGGACGAGGTGAACATCATCGCCTGCCTGGCAGCGAAGGCCCAAGAGGTGCCGCGCACCGTAGCACGCCTCCATAACCCGGACTACTACGACCCGCGCGAACCGATCGAGCGAGACATGTTCAAGATCGACTTCGTCATTCACACCGAGCAGATGGCGGCCGAGGAGATCCGGGAAGCCCTTCTGGTACCGGGGGCGACCAACGTCGAGACCTTTGCCGAGGACAGGATAGAGGTCGCCGAGGTGATACTGAACGCGGGTTCCCCGATCGTGGGCCTCCCCGTCCGGGACATCGAGCTACCCGAGCAGAGCCTGATAGTCGGGATAGTGAGGAACGGGGAGGCGCTCGTCCCTCGCGGCGACACCGTGCTCGGAGCGCGAGACCACGTCTTCTTGATCGGCGAGCAGCGTCACATCGGGAGGATCGTGGGCGCCGTCACCACCGACACGGCCACTGTCAGGGAGGTCATGATCTTCGGCGGCGGGCGCATCGGCCTCAGGCTCGCC
Organism: Actinomycetota bacterium; assembly: GCA_030862075.1. Taxonomy (GTDB): domain Bacteria; phylum Actinomycetota; class Rubrobacteria; order Rubrobacterales; family Rubrobacteraceae; genus Rubrobacter_F. The sequence continues at coordinate 4,165 of JALZEL010000227.1, forward strand.
TTGGCCCTCGAGCAGGTCGGCATCTCGGTGAAGGTGATCGAGCGAGACGAAGCTCGTGCCCGGTACGTGGCCTCGCAACTGAACAAGGGACTAGTACTACACGAGGACGGCACCTCCCAGGACCTGCTGCTCCAAGAAGGGATCGACCGGATGGACGCCTTCGTCGCCGCCACCGGTGATGACCGGGCGAACCTCCTGGCCGCGATGTATGCCCGCAGGCTCGGTGCCCGCCAGACCATCGCCGGGATTAGCCGAGGCGAGTTCGCCCCGCTCGCCGACGCGCTCGGGGTGGACATAACCATCTCGCCCCGTCTGCTAGCCGCTGGGGCGATCCTGCGGTTCGTGCGGCGGGGAGACGTGGTCGCCGTCACCCTGCTCGAGAGCGGGGCCGAGATGATGGAGCTCAGGGTTCCCCAAGGGAGCCAGGTCGCCGGCCGGCCACTCTCCAAGGTTGGTTTCCCCCAAGGCGCTCTGGTCGGTGCGATTCTGCGAGAGGGTAAGGTGATCATCCCTTCCGGTAGGGAGGCGATGAAACCAGGAGACGACGCCGTAGTGTTCACCCTCCAGGAGGACGTGAGCAAGGTGGAGCGTCTCTTTGCACCCTAGGATAATAAGCAACGCGCTGGGGGCTTTGTTCGCCGCCGTTGGAGCTGCGATGCTCCTCCCGGCGGCTTACTCGTTTCTGTCGGCCGATGGGAACGTCGTAGCCTTCGGGCTACCGGCGCTCGGAGCCCTGGCCCTGGGAGCCATCCTCTTCTTCCTTACCCGAGCTCCAGACGCCTACGTTTCGGGGAGGGACGTGTTCCTCATCGTCGTCCTGGGTTGGATCGGGGTGGCAAGCCTGGGCTCGCTGCCGTTTATCCTCTCCGGGCTCATGGGGCCGATGGACGCGTTCTTCGAGGCAATGGCCGGCTTTACGACCACCGGAGCCTCGACGATCCAGACGCTGGAGGAGGTTGCACCGTCCCTGCTGCTGTGGCGGAGCCTGACCCAGTGGGCCGGAGGGATAGGGATCGTGGTCCTCTTCGTGGCCGTAGCCCCTCTGGTCGGCTTTGGAGCCGCGCAGCTCTACTCGGCCGAGCTCGCCACCCCGCTGCCGGAGAGGCTTACGCCACGTATCCGGAACACGGCGAAGATACTAGCTTACGTCTACGGCGCCCTCACGCTTGGAGGCTTCATCGCACTGCTGCTAGCGGGGATGGGCCCTTTCGACGCGCTCAACCACACCTTGACCACAGTATCCACCGGCGGGTTCTCTACTCGCTCGGACTCCATAGCCGCCTTTGACTCCTGGGCGATCGAGCTGGCTGTGGTGCTAGGAATGATGCTCTCTGGAGCAAACTTTGCCCTCTACTTTCACCTCGTGCGGGGGCAGCCGGGGAGGGTCATCGGCAACCGAGAGCTTCTGGCTTACCTCGGGATCATCGTCTCCGGCACGGTCCTTATG
>JALZEL010000251.1 GCA_030862075.1 Actinomycetota bacterium
CCGTCGAGTACTTCGTCTCCTACTACGACTATTACCAGCCCGAGGCCTACGTGCCGAGGACCGACACGTTCATCGAGAAGGACGCCCAGATCAACGAAGATATAGACCGCCTCAGACACTCCGCGACTAGCGCGCTCTTTACGCGGCGCGACGTCATCGTGGTGGCCAGCGTCTCGGCGATCTACGGCCTCGGGAGCCCGGAGGAGTACCGTTCGAAGATGGTCCTCTTGGAGGAGGGCGGCTTCTACGACTTAGACGACGTGTTGCGGGACCTGGTGCGCATCCAGTACGCGAGGAACGATTACCAACTCAACCGGGGCACCTTCCGGCTCAGGGGCGACGTCCTGGAGGTGCACCCGGCCTACCAGGACACCGTCTACCGGATCTCGTTTTTCGGGGACGAGGTTGAGGGGATGACGGAGGTTGACCCTTTGACCGGCGAAATCCTGCGCGAACACAAGGTGCTGACTGTTTATCCCGCGACACACTTCGTCACCGACGAAGACAGGATGACCATCGCCATAAGGAACATTGAGGTAGAACTCGAGGAACGGCTCGCCGAGCTCGAAGGGGAGGGCAAGGTCCTTGAGGCGTACCGGCTGCGGCAGCGTACCCAGTACGACCTGGAGATGATGCGGGAGCTCGGGTACACCTCCGGCATCGAGAACTACTCGCGGCACCTGGACGGGCGTCCCGCTGGCTCCACGCCGTACACGCTCCTCGACTACTTCCCGGACGACTACGTCACCTTCGTGGACGAGTCGCACATCACGTTGCCCCAGGTACAGGGCATGTACAAGAGCGACCGCTCGCGCAAGACGACGCTCGTGGAATTCGGCTTCCGGCTGCCGAGCGCCTTGGACAACCGGCCCCTCATGTGGGAGGAATTCTTGCTCAAGACGAACCAGCTCGTCTTCGTCTCGGCGACGCCGGGGCCGTACGAGCTGGAGCACTCGGGGCAGATAGTCGAGCAGATCATACGCCCCACCGGCCTCGTCGACCCCGAGGTCGAGGTCAGGCCCACGAAGAACCAGATAGACGACCTCTTGAACGAGGTAGCGAAACGCACCGAGCGCGACGAGCGGGTCCTGGTGACCACGCTGACCATCAAGATGGCCGAGGACCTGACGGACTACCTCCTGGAGAACGGCGTCAAGGCACGCTACATGCACTCTAATATAGAGACACTGGACCGCATCCAGATCATCCGTGGTTTGCGTACCGGCGAGTTCGACGTGCTGGTCGGCATAAACCTTCTTCGCGAGGGCCTCGACCTCCCCGAGGTCTCCCTAGTCGCCATCCTCGACGCCGACAAGGAGGGCTTCTTGCGCGGCGAGAGGGCATTGATACAGACCATAGGCCGCGCCGCCCGCAACGTACATGGCCGAGTCATTATGTACGCCGACAAGGAGACGGAGGCGATGCGGGCCGCCATAGGGGAAACAAACCGGCGCCGCGAGATCCAGATGGCCTACAACGAGCGCAACGATATCACCCCGGCCACGATCAAGAAGGGCGTCTCCGACATCCTTATCGCCGCCGAAGCAAAGGGCCTCTACAGGATGGACAAAAGAGCCGTCCGCGAGGCTCCGCGCGATCCGGAGGAGCTGCAAAGCCTCATCGCCGACCTTCAGGCAGAGATGCTTGCTGCCGCCGAGGAGCTAAAGTTCGAGTACGCGGCGAAGCTCAGGGACGAGATCAAGGACCTGGAGAGGCAGCTGCAGGAGGTGGCCTCGTAGGGCTGGTAGCCTTCAGTAGAGTGCGAACGCCGTGGACTGGGTGTGCGCAGAACAGCAGAACATGAGGTGATGCTTGTGCTAAAAGGCCCTGGCACAAGACCCGCGCCTCCATTGAGGATACCGCGGGTGCGACCCTGGCCGGCGCCGAGGGCTACGTGCACAAGGGCATCTCAGGCGAGGAACTCCTCGACGCCGTCGAGTGCACCCGCGCCGGCGGGCGCGTCTAGCTCCTGCCGCGGGCAACGAGAAAGAGGCCGCGGCTCGCCTGGAGAAGACCTCCGACGAGGCCCGGCTCACCCCCAAAGACAACGAGGTCTTCGCCCTCGTCCTCAGGCGTCGCACCAGCGCCGAGATCGCCGAAGTGCTGTACATAAGCCTCTGCGCCGGCCGTAAAGAACCACGTATCCAGCATACTGCGCAAGCTCAGCCTCAAGAGCCGACGCAAGATTTTCTAAGCTCGCTCTCGCCGTGCTCTGTGCAGCGCTGACCGGGTAAACGTAAGGGCCGGAAGGCAAGCCGCAGCCCCGAAACGCTTCCGATCTATGGGCTCCCGGCCCATTAGTCCTTTTATCGAAAGGCGCATCTTTGGCCTTGCGTACAAGGCAGTCGTGTCGCCCTCGTGCCTAAGATGTAGCCGTATGGCACTATCGGGGCTCTCGTGCTCCCTACACGCAAGAGAGGAGTCGCAAGGTGCTATGGGAATGGTTGACGTGGCGGTGTTTTGGCGACGCGAGGGAGATCTTGGAGGAGAAGGGTTGGGAGTACAGGGCCGTTGGACACGACGACGGGGTTGTGCCGCTTCTCGCGGAATCCGGAGACCACTGCATATTGTTCTTCGAGAGGAACCCTGTGACGGGAGAGTGCTGGTTCGAGCTCCGGGACAAGGCTCGGTGCAGGGTGGTGTTCGTGCAAGGCGAGCGGAACGTGCCGACGCCGGAGCGGGCCGCGAAGCTGCTCGCCGACTACGGGGCCCCTTTGGGCGAGATTAGAGCCCCTCGCGAGCTGCCGTTGTACAGCTTGCCGGTGGCGCCCGTGGTGCCCGTGACGAAGGCCGGGCAAACGGACGGGGCTTTCCGGTGCCCCGACCGTCAAAAGAGAGCTCGGCAGGTTTCTCAGGATTCCCCGTCCGCCGCTCATCGTATATATTAGGTTGTTAGCGCGCCGGAGGCCGGGGCGGGCCGGATTTGGAGATGGATGATCCTTAAAGAGCTGTTCAACACCCTCACCGAGAAGCACGGCGGCCACCGTCTTGTGCTGGGGGACTCGGGGCGTTCCGTCGAGGGACTGGCGTTGGACGAGGATGCGGAGGGTTGGCTCGGGCCCGACGAGGTGGTTGTGACCGGCCGCAATAAGCTCGATGCCCGGTTCCTCGCCGCCGTCTCCGAAGGAGGCGCGCCCGCAGTCGTCTGGCGCGCGGAGGGCGAACCTTCGGAGAAGACAGTGAAGAACGCCGAAGAGCTCGGTTTGGGTCTCCTCGCCATCTCGCCAGACGTGCCGCTGCGCGAGCTCTTCTCGCTCTTCGCACGGGACGCCGAGGGAGTAGCGCTCTTGCGCTACTCCCACGGGGCAGCGCGGGCCCTGCTCGAGAGCGTCGGCCGCGAGGCCTCCGTGGCGAAGCTAGCCGGACGGGTCGCGGACCTCTTGGGACGCTCCGTGGTGGTCGAGGACCCGGTCGGACGCCTCATCGCCGGCGGCGACCCGGCGGGCGCCAAAGACGGCGGTGGATCGCAAGCCCTGATCTCCGTCCTCGAAGCGCACGAACTGCGAGCCTCGAAGGGCTCCGGCGTCGAGGAGACCCGGCGCGAACGTCGCGACCGCTATGCCCGCCTGCCGGACGGCTTCCTCTCGGTGCCCGTCGAGCGGTGGCGGGTCGAGAAGACGGAGCTTTTCTGGACCCCCATCGGCGCCGGCGCGCCGGCAGGCTACCTCTGGATAGACCTCGCGGGTAGCCCTTTGCGTCCCGAGGACGTGGTCCTCCTGTATTGGGCCGCGCGCTCACTGGAGGCCGAGCTCGGCAAGGAGCGGGTACGCCTCGAGACGGAGCTGGGCGTTCGAGGGGACTTCGTGGACGATGTCGTGAACAGCCACCACGGCTCGGTCGACCTCCTGCTCCAGCGCGCCCGGTACCTCGGCGCTGACCTTTCTTCGGGCGCCCTCTCGGTCATCGTGGACATAGACGACTTCGCCGGATACCTGAGCCGCCGGAAACTGAAGGAGCCGGCGATCCAGGAGCTCAAAAGGCGCCTGACTGACGCGGTTCGACTCCAGGCCCGCACCCTGTTCTCGAACTTCCTGCTCGGTCCACGCTCGGACAACGTCATCCTGTTTCTGGGCGCGTCCCCCGATGCCATGCCGGAAGAGCTCCCGGAGAAGGCCCTGACCCTCGCCTCCCGCGTCCAGCGTTACGTCAAAGGCCTCTTGCCGGACCTTACGGTCTCAGTCGGCGTCGGGCGGTTCAAGGAGGACCCAGCTACGCTTTCCGAGGCGTATTCGGAGGCCGAGGTGGCCTTGGAGATCGGGCACCGCATACACGGCCCCTCCTCTGTCTCGGCCTTCGAGCGGACGGGCACCTACAAGCTTCTTTTCCGTGTCTTGCAGGAGGAGCCCGAGGAGCTCGAGTCCTTCTACGCGGAGACCCTGGCGCCCGTGGTCTCCTACGACTCCCGCTACGGCACGGAGCTCATCTCCACCTTGACGACCTACCTCGGCAACGATGCCTCTACCGCCAGGACCGCCTCGGACCTCTTCGCCCACCGCCACACCATCCGCTACCGCCTCGACCGCGTCAAGGAGCTCACCCGCCTTGACGTAGACAAGAGCGAGGACCGCGAACGCCTCACCTTGGGCATAAAGGCCATGCAGCTCCTAGGGCGCGCGCCCGAGAAGCCCGCGAGCTTTACCGACCGCTGAGGAGATCCCTCCCGTACTACCGGGACAACCCAGCGACCCTCGCCGGACCCGATGTTTGTACATCGGGCCAATGAACCCGCCGGGGGCCGGACGTAGACTATGTACGACTTGTACATACCTGGTTTGAGAAGGAGGGTTCTCTTGCGGAGGTTTGTTCTATTGGCGATGATGGTGCTGCTGCTGGTCGCGGCGGTGCCGGTGGCGGCGTTTGCGCAGGAGACGCCGGTGACGCAGGGGGTAGAGACGCTCGAGGACGTGGCGCTCGCCGTGGACACCATGTGGGTTATCGTGGCGGCGATGCTGGTGCTCTTCATGCAGGCGGGCTTCGCGATGCTCGAGGTCGGCTTCTCCCGGATGAAGAACGTCGGGAGCGTGGTGGCGAAGATCCTCGCCATGATGGGTATAGGGTTCGTCGCGTTCTGGGCGGCAGGCTTCGCATTCGCCTTCTCCGAGGGCGGGGGGCTCCAATCCATCATCGGGACCCAGGGCTTCTTCCTGACCGGCCCGGAGGACGCCTACGCCGGGCTTGCCTGGACGGCGGTGCCGCTCTCGGCCAAGTTCCTTTTCCAGGTGGCCTTCGCGCTCGTCTCTTTAGCTATCGTCTGGGGGACGATGCTCGAGCGGACGAAGTTCGCGGTTTATCTGATCTTCGCCCTCGTCTTCGCCGGTCTCATCTACCCGACGGTGGGACATTGGATCTGGGGCGGCGGTTGGCTTAGCACCCTGGGGATGCAGGACTTCGCCGGCTCGACGGTCGTTCACCTCTCCGGGGCGATGGCGGCTTTGGCGGGCACGCTTCTCCTGGGGCCCAGGATCGGCAAGTACGACGACGCGGGCAACCCGCGGACCATCCCTGGTCACAACATGCCGCTCGCCGTCTTGGGCGTCATAATCCTCTGGATCGGCTGGTGGGGCTTCAACCCCGGCTCGACGATGTCCGCCGTGGGCGCCTCCTTCGCCGACATAGCACTCACCACCAACCTTGCGGCGGGCGCGGGCGTTCTCGGAGCGATGGCCATAAGCTACGCCTACCGGCGCAATCTCGATGTCGGAATGATGGGCAACGGCGCTATCGCGGCGCTCGTCGCCATCACCGCTGCCTGCGCCTTCGTGGCCCCCTGGGCCGCTATAGTCATAGGCTTCGTGGCCGGCGTAATCATGTACCTCACCCTCGTCTTGGTGGACAGGATCGGGGTAGACGATCCTTTAGGCGCCATCGCGGCCCACGGGATGGGCGGCATCTGGGGCACGCTCTCGACCGGTCTCTTCGCCACCCCTGCGCTGGTGGAGTCGACCGCAATCGGCAACCCAGGCCTCTTCTATGGCGGCGGTTTCGGCCAGCTTAGCGTGCAGGCCCTGGGCATACTGACCTGCGGTGGGTTCGTCTTCATAACCTCCTATGTAGTCTTCGCGCTCTTGAAGGCGATCATCGGCCTCAGGGTTAAGCCCGAAGAGGAGCTGAACGGCCTCGACATCTCTGAGCACGGCTTCTTCGGTTACGGCGAGCAGCTTATCGCTACCGATCAACAGAACGGCAACGGCAGGAGTATAGCGGAGGGGCCGACCCTCAAAGGAACGTCCTCCTAGAGAACTGACACAAGATCCCAGCCTGCCTGGCCGTCGCTCCGGCCGGGCGCCCCTCACCGAGCCCCGGAGGTTAACCTCCGGGGCTTCCGGCGGCCTGTACAATACGGACCTTCGAGAGACTAGAAAGCAGGCATGGAAGAGAGACCCATAGCGCAAGGCACCGGGACAAACGTCGTGGTCAACGTCTACCTCGACCGGTTGGAGCTCAGGACCGGGTGGCAGAACGAGAACGTCACCTCGTTGGGGCTCAAGCAGGTCGTGAGCGTCTCCGTCCGAGGCTTCGTCAACAGCACCCTCGTGGTCGAGCTCAACGACGGACGCCGCCTCAATATCGGGCGCATGGCTCCCCCCGATGCCCGCAAGATCAAGGCCGGGATCGAAAGCCAGAAAGAGAAGGCCAGCCTCTACGAGTAGCCGTAAGGGAACGCGGAAGAAGACCCCGAACGGACCTCACCGCGATCCCCGCGCGAGGGGCTGCGCGGGCGGAGATCCTCCGTGCGCTCGGATGGTAAAATCCAAAAAACGCTAATCGAGCACTTGGCCTCCCCAGAGGGGGCCGTATACTTTTTCGAGAGCAACCTACGGAGGAGCGAGATCGCCGAGAACCAGATCATCGTCCGCGGGGCGCGCGAGCACAATCTGAAGGACGTAACCGTCTCCCTACCGCGCGACGTGATGGTAGTCGTGACGGGCCTCTCCGGGAGCGGCAAATCTTCTTTGGCCTTCGATACCGTCTACGCCGAAGGCCAGAGGCGCTACGTCGAGAGCCTCTCGGCCTACGCGCGGCAGTTCCTCGGGCAGATGGATAAGCCCGATGTGGACCACATAGACGGCCTCTCGCCGGCTGTCTCTATAGACCAGAAGTCCACGTCCAACAACCCCCGCTCGACGGTCGCCACCGTAACGGAGATTTACGATTACCTGAGGCTCTTGTACGCCCGCGCTGGGCGTCCGCACTGCCACGTCTGCGGCTTCTCCGTGTCCTCCTCGACCCCACAGCAGATGGTCGAGAAGGTCTTGGAGCTCCCGGAGAAGACCCGCTTCATGGTCATGGCCCCCGTGGTCCGGGGCCGCAAGGGCGAGTACGGGAAGCTCTTCAACGACCTGACCGAGCAGGGCTACGCCCGCGTGAGGGTGGACGGCGAGCTCTACGAGCTGCCGGTCGAGCTGAACTTGGACAGGAACTACAGACACGATGTCGAGGTCGTGGTGGACAGGCTCGTGGTGCGCGAGGGTATAGAGCGCAGGCTCACCGACTCCGTCGAGATGGCCCTTTCTCTGGCCGAGGGCTTGGTGCAGATCGAGACGGTCGAGAGGGACGGCGGCGCGGGAGAGTCCATGCTCTTCAGCGAGAGCTTTACGTGCACGAACTGCGGGGCCTCGATCGCGGAGATACAGCCGAGGACGTTCTCGTTCAACAGCCCGCACGGGGCGTGTTCACGCTGCGACGGTTTGGGGAGCCGGCTGGAGATAGACCCGGACCTCGTAGTCCCGAACGGGGATCTGAGCGTGAACGAGGGCGCCGTTGTCCCGTGGGCCAACTCCCAGACCGAGTACCACGGGAGCGTCTTGCAAGGGCTCGCCGAGAAGTACGGGATAGACCTCGACGCGCCGTGGCGCGACCTCCCTGAGGAGCACAAGAAGCGCATCCTCTTCGGGACTGAAGGGGAGAGGATCTACGTCTCCTACCGCAACCGCTACGGGCGCCGGCGGCAGTACATGAGTCAATTCGACGGGGTGGTCGGTAACCTGGAGCGCCGCTACGCCGAGACTGACTCCGAGTACCGGCGAGAGAAGATCGAGGAGTTCATGAGCCATGTCCCCTGCCCGAAGTGCAAGGGAGCACGCTTGAGGCCCGAGGCTCTGGCGGTCACGGTCGGGGAGAAGAACGTCCACGACTTCACGGAGTTGAGCGTCACCGACGCGCAGCGCTTCTTCGACGCCGTCGAGTTCACGCCGCGGGAGTGGCTCATTGCCGAGCGCGTTGTGAAGGAGATAAGGGAACGCCTGGGCTTCCTCGTGGACGTGGGCCTTGGCTACCTCACGCTGAGCCGTTCGGCTGGAACTCTCTCGGGCGGGGAGGCACAGCGCATCCGGCTCGCCAGCCAGGTCGGGAGCGGGTTGGTGGGTGTTTTGTACGTCTTGGACGAACCATCGATAGGGCTGCACCAGCGCGACAACCGGCGTCTTCTGGCGACGCTCACCAAGCTCAGGGACCTCGGTAACACCCTCATAGTCGTCGAGCACGACGAGGAGACCATCCGTTCGGCGGATCACATAGTGGACGTGGGGCCGGGGGCGGGGGTGCGCGGCGGTGAGATCGTGGCGCAGGGGAGCGTAGCGGACATCGAGGACGAGGAGCACTCTGTGACGGGCGACTTCCTCGCCGGGCGGCGGAGGATCGAGCCGCCCGAGGAGCGACGCGAGCCGACGGGCGCCATCGCGGTGCTCGGGGCGAGCGAGCACAACCTCAAGAGAGTAGATGTGGAGTTCCCCTTGGGCGTCTTTACGTGCGTGACGGGCGTCTCGGGCTCGGGGAAGAGCACTTTGGTTAACGAGATCCTCTACAAAGCCCTGGCCAACGCCGTAAGCCGCGGTAAGCACCGTCCGGGTCGGCACGCGGGACTACGGGGGGCCGAGGACGTGGATAAAGTCATAGATATTGACCAGAGCCCTATCGGGCGCACCCCGCGCTCCAACCCCGCGACCTACACTAAGGTCTTCGACCATATAAGGCAGCTCTTCGCTTCGACGCCGGAGGCAAAGATAAGAGGCTATAGGCCGGGACGGTTCTCCTTCAACGTCAAGGGTGGCAGGTGCGAGGCCTGTCGGGGGGATGGCCAGATCCGGATAGAGATGCACTTCCTCCCCGACGTCTACGTCCCTTGCGAGGTCTGCAAGGGCCGCCGCTACAATGCCGAAACCCTGCGCGTAACCTACAAGGGGAAGAGCATCTCCGACGTCCTCGACATGACAGTGGACGAGGCCTGCGAGTTCTTCGCGCCCGTCCCTGCCATAGCCCGTCGCATGAGTACGTTGCGCGACGTCGGCCTCGGCTACATCCGACTCGGCCAGCCCGCTACCACCCTCTCCGGCGGCGAGGCCCAGAGGGTAAAGCTCGCCAGCGAGCTCGGGAAAAGGGCCACCGGCAAGACGCTCTACATCCTCGACGAGCCCACGACGGGCCTCCACTTCGCCGATGTAGAGAAGCTCTTGAGTATCCTCCACCGGCTCGTGGACGCGGGGAACACCGTTATCATCATCGAGCACAACCTGGACGTCATACGCTCCTCCGACTACGTCATAGACCTCGGCCCCGAGGGCGGGGACGGCGGCGGCGAGGTCGTCGTGACCGGCACCCCTGAGGAGGTCGCCCGGGTCGAGGCTTCGCATACGGGTCGCTACTTGCGCGACCTCTTGTCCGAAGTGGCGGCGGCCAGCTAAAGCCCCGTACTGGTTTCGGGTACAATCAACGGGCTTTGCAAGAGACCAGCGACAGCTCGAAGGACGGCTCCTCCGCCACAACCAAACCCGTGTTGCTCCTCGTGCTCGACGGCATCAGGCCGGACGTGTTGCGGGCGGCGATCCGAGACGGGGACGCGCCGCATTTAGGTTTTCTCGCCGAGAAAGGGGAGGCGGTCTGGGATGGGGCTTCGGTCTTTCCGAGCATAACGCCGGCGGCGACTGCTGCCATCGTGACGGGAAAGGCGCCTGCTGGGAGCGGGATCTTGGGGCACGCCTGGTACGACCGCGAGGAGGGGCGGGTCGTTGTCTATGGGGCGATGAGGGAGACGGTGATCTCGACCGGCCCCTTGAAGGTTTTTCACAACAACGTCTTCCGGATGAACCGGGACGACCTGCGCGCGGCGACGCTCTTCGAGACGCTGCACAAGCTCCACGGCCTCGACGGAGCTTGCGTGAACTTCCCGGTCAGACGCGGGCCGCACGAACACCCGGTCCGATTGAAGAGCGTCAAGGGCTTCAAGAGCTTCGCGAACCGGAGCGAGCTTCTCGGTACCTCGGTCGAGGGGCCGAAGGAGTACTACATGGGCGACCTGTTCTACAGCCGCGATATGGGGCTACAGGGACGGGACGGGGTTGGGGGCTTGAGGCGCTCAGTGGGGATCAACGACGCGTACGCGGCGGGGGTCGGCGCCATGCTCCTCGAGGAGAAGGCCGCACCCTTCACGCTTGTGTACCTCTTCGAAGGAGATTCTATAGCCCACCATAAGGGTCTCGCGGCGCAGAAGGAGTATGTGGCCGACTTGGACGGGTACGTGGGGGAGATGTTCGAGGCCATGGGCGGCCCGGAGAAGGCACTCCGAGAGTACGCGATCCTGGCGCTCTCTGACCACGGGCAGACGCCACTTTTGCCCGACAGACGTCGTTACGTCCGGTTGGGGCGCATCCTGGGCGATAGGGCGGCTATCGGGGCCCGGGCCCGGTTCGGGTTCGGAGTAGAGATCGTGGCGGTCCCCAATGGCCGTTCGGCCTTCCTCTACCTGGCGAAGGGTGTGGATCGCGAGGAGGTCGTCACCGGCGTGCTCTCTCGCCGCGGCTTGGATCTCGCCGCCTGGCGGGAGGATGATTGGTGCGTAGTCCGGAGGTTGGGGAGGGAGCTTAGGTTCCGCCCCGCCACGGACGGACCACGCGACGCCTCGGGACGGGCTTGGGAACTTTCTGAAGACCCGCGTGCCCTGGACTTCGAGGTTGTGGGGGGCAGGACCCGGTACGGCGAATACCCGGACGCCCTGGAGCGCTTGTGGGGCTGTCTGCGGTCCGATAGGTGCGGGGACGTGGTGCTCTCGGCCACCCCGGGCTACACCTTCGGCGAGGTCTCCGGCACGTTTCACACCGGGAGCGACCACGGCTCTTTGCACGCCAGCGACTCTAACGTCTTCGTGCTCGCCAGCGGGATCGCGGCGCCGCGCAGGATCACCGATGTCACCCCTGCCTTGCTCGCCCACTTCGGGGCTGGAACAGAGAGTCCGAACGGGGCAGACATCGAAGCCACGGAGCGCCGTGTCCCGTAGGCGTCCGGAACGTTCGGCGGGGGAAACTGAACAGGGCGCGCTACGACCGGAGTACCGGCGGGCTTTTGGGTGTGTGACGTGGGTGAACATGGGCATCCTGGCCTTCCTGGCGGCAGCCACCCTGCTCGCGTTACCCCTGCGGTACGTCGACGATGGGGCGGGGTTCGGCCAGATACTCTCTAGGCTCTCCTTCTTCGGGCTCGTCCTGATCCTGCCTGCCATGATCCTAGGCGCTGTCATCGGCGCCCGCACCTATCGGGTCGAGCGCCGTCTGGGCACCCGGATCGGCGCCGGAGTGGGAGCCATAGTCGGCTGGACAAGCTTCTTCGCCCTCCACTGGGCCGCAGTCGCCTACGGCCTGGAGGGCAGGGACCAGCTCTTCAGGCCGGTGCTCTTCGCCGGACTCGAAGACAGCGTTTTCTTCTACGCCTTCGTCCCGCTCGCGATACCGGCGACGGGGCTCGTGCTGTATGCGCTGTTTTCTAGGGGGACAGACGTCGGGCGCCGACGACGCCTCTCGTTCTATGGTGCGGGTCTTGCCGCGCTCGCCGGCGTCCTGATCCTCGTGGCGTCGTTCGACTTCCTCGGGCTGGTCGGCGCCCTCGTCTCGACGGCGGCGAGCGCCGCCGGCGGGTGGGTCGCGGGTGTGGGTTATGCCCGGGCGGGTGGGGATACTATGATCCCGCCGGGCTCCACGATCCGGCCCAGAGAACCTCGTAGGAAATCCTGGTAGAAGCGGGGTCCGGCGCGCCACGCGGTATAATTTGTTCGATGGCTCAAAACGGTTATCCGGATCGTTCGCGCCTCCCTGCTTCGCCCGGCGTCTACATCTTCAGGGACGCCGAAGACGGTGTGATCTACGTCGGCAAGGCGAAGAACATCCGCGCGCGCGTCGCCAACTATTTCACGAGATCCGGCGACGGACGCCCGAAGATTGCGGAGCTCAGGGAGAGGGTTCGGCGCATAGACTTCATCGTCTCGAAGAGCGAGACCGAAGCCCTGGTCCTCGAATCCAACCTGATAAAGCGCCACCGGCCGCGCTTCAACGCCTCGCTTAGGGACGACAAGAGCTACCCGTATATAGTGGTAACCACGGGAGACGAGTATCCGAGGGTCTACGCCACGCGGGGGACACACGATCCTCGCTACCGCTACTTCGGGCCCTTCCCCAGCGCCTCTTCCGTGCACTCGACGATAGACGTCTTGAACAAGACGTTCCCGTTCCGCAAGTGCCGGGGCTCGGAGCCGGGCCGCAGGAGCGGAGTGCCGTGCCTGAACTACCACATCGGACGGTCGGCGGCGCCGTGCATCGGCGCGGTCTCGAAAGAGGAGTACGACGATATCGTGGCAGACGTCATCGCCTTTCTCGAGGGGCGGGTGGACCGGCTGATCCTGGAACGTGAAGCCGCGATGCGCGAGGCCGCCAAAGAGACCGACTTCGAACACGCCGCGAAGCTCCGCGACGAGCTCTCGTCGCTCACCCACGTCCGCGATAGGCAGCAGGCGACCATCGCATCCGAGGACTCCTTCGACGCCTTCGGCGCTTACGCCGAGGGCGAGTCGGCCTGCGTGCAGGTCTTTGCCGTCCGCGACGGCCATATCGTGAACCGTGACTCTTTCCTCCTGGACAACTACGCCGAAGCCGGCGCGAAGGAGGTGACCCTCCAGTTCGTACCCCAGTACTACGGCACTGCCGCCGTCCCCCGCGAGGTGCTCGTCGAGACCGAGGAACCCGAAGAGGCACTCGTCCCGATCGAAAGGCACCTCTCCGAGCTTCGGGGCACTCGGGTCGAGGTTCGCCGTCCGCAACGGGGAGACAAGCGGCGTATCCTGGAGATGGCCGAGAGGAACGCCAAGCTGAGCCTGGAGCACGAGAAGGTCCTCGAAGAGACGCAGCGCGACCGGGTTGCCTCGACCCTAGACTCTCTGCGCGAGGAGCTTGCGCTGCCGAACCTCCCGGTGCGGATAGAATGCTACGACATCTCGAACACCATGGGGACGAACTCGGTCGCTTCGATGGTGGTCTTCCAGGGCGGGCGGCCCGCCAAGGACCAGTACCGGAGGTTCAGGGTCAAGGCCGTCGAAGGAGCAGACGACTTCGCGAGCATGGCCGAGGTGATACGGCGAAGGCTCGAACGCCTCAAAATCGGCGACGAGAAGTTCGCCCAGGCCCCGGACCTCATACTGCTCGATGGTGGGAAAGGCCAGCTCTCCGCGGTCGTCCCGGTCTTCGAGGAGCTTAAGGTGGGCGAGGAACTGCCGGACATCTCCTTGCGCTCGCTCGCCAAACGTGACGAGGAGGTCTTCGAGCCGGGACGCCCCGAGCCGGTGGTCCTCGAGCGCGACTCTCCGGAGCTGCACCTCTTGCAGCGTGTAAGGGACGAGGCGCACCGCTTCGCTAACACCTACCATCGCAAGCTCCGCAGCACGGAGATGACCCGCTCCGTCCTCGACGAGCTGCCCGGCGTGGGACCTACGCGCAAAAAGAAGATCCTCGAACACTTCGGCACCCCGGAGGCCTTCCTCGGCGCCTCTTTGGAAGAGCTTGAGGCCGTTCCGGGACTGCCCGGCAGGGTTGCCCGCGAGGTGCACGCCCGGCTGCACCGTTAAATTTCCCTTAAACATGTGCTTCTCCGTTGCGAGCTGGCCCTTTCGGTGCTAGGCTCGGGGCGCAAAATGGCTTTCTATCGCAGAAAAATGGGGGATCTCTTCGTGAGTGAGCAGGCGCCGCTCGCGCGCGGGACCGAGACCCAGAGCGAGCGCAGGCTCGTGGTCATCACCGGGCTCTCCGGAGCCGGAAAAACCAACGCCTTGAGGGCGTTCGAGGACGCTGGCTACTATTGCATAGACAACCTGCCCCCGACGATGATCCCCAATGTCGTCGCCCTCGCCTCCGCGGAGAAAGAGGGCGCTGCGGGCATGGTCGTCGTCGTGGACATCCGGGGACGGCGGTACTTCGGCGGAGAGATAGAGGAGAGCCTGGACTCTATTAGAGGCGAGAGCGGTTGGAAGCCCCAAATTATCTTTATCGAGGCCGACGACAGGACGTTGGTGAGGCGCTACAAGGAGAGCCGCAGGCCGCACCCGGCGGCCACGAACGGGGACGTCTTGGCTGCCATCCAGGCCGAGCGGCGCGACCTCTCGGGTCTCAGGGAGATCGCAGATGTCGTCATGGATACCTCGGGGCTCTCGGTAACCGAGGCCAAAAAGCTCTTCGCCCGGCTCGTCGAACCTCGCGAAGGCAGGCTCTCGGTGAGCTTGATCTCCTTCGGCTTCAAGCACGGGACACCCCTCGACGTGGACATGCTCCTCGACGTACGCTTCCTCCCGAACCCCCACTACGACCCCGTCCTCAGGCCCCTTACAGGCCACGACGAGCCCGTCCGCGACGCCGTGCTCGGCCAAAGCGAGACCAAAGAGTTCCTCGCCCGCCTCCGCGACCTCCTCGCCTTCCTCGTCCCCCGCTACGGCGCCGAAGGGAAGACATACTTCACCCTGGGAATAGGCTGCACCGGCGGCCGCCACCGCTCCGTCGCGATCGTCGAAGACCTCGCCCGCCACCTCAAAGAAGTGGGCGTGGAAGGCCCCGAGATAGACCTCTTCGTCCGCCACCGCGATTTGGACGGCTTTTAGCTGTCCAAGGATTAAGATCACTGCCGTGCGGTGACTTCTCTCCTCGCGCCGCCGTGCCACCCGATAGAATTGGTTTCCGAGGAGAACTTACCATCGGCAGAGAAGCTGACGAACGCTGACCGAGGGGAGGCAAAATGACGCCGGGCATGCTGGTCGAGGGCGAGTGGAAGACTGAGGAGGGCATACCGAGGGACTCTGAGGGTCGCTTCGTCCGTTCCACGACCGCGTTCCGGGACCGGGTGACGGCCGACGGATCGAGCGGTTTTGCGGCCGAGGCCGGACGGTACCACCTGTACGTCGCCTGGGCCTGCCCCTGGGCGCACCGGACGATCATACTGCGCAAGCTCAAGGGGCTAGAAGGTGCGATCTCCATGTCCGTCGTCGGCTCGTACATGGGCGACGAGGGCTGGGGTTGGTACGGCGAGTCGGGCGAGATCCCCGACGACGTCAACGGCGCCCGCTTCCTGCGCGAGGTCTACCAGAAGGCCGACCCGGGCTACACCGGCCGCGTTACCACCCCTGCGCTCTGGGACAAGGAGACCGGCACCATCGTCAACAACGAGTCGCGCGAGATCATCCGCATGCTCGACCATGAGTTCGACGCTGTGGAAGAGGTTCGGTCCGACGTCGACTTCTGCCAGGAGGACCTACGGAAGGAGGTGGATCGGACGCTGGACGAGCTGTATGAGCCGGTGAATAACGGTGTTTACAGGTCCGGCTTCGCCACGACTCAGGAAGCCTATGAGGAGGCGGTCACTGATCTCTTCGACGCCCTGGATTATTGGGAAGTGGTGCTCGGGGAGCGGCGCTACCTCTGCGGAGAGCGCATCACCGAGGCGGACTGGGCCTTCTTTGCGACCCTCGTTCGCTTCGATTCCGTCTACTACGGCCACTTCAAGTGCAATCTGAGGCGCATCGTGGACTACCCGAACCTCTGGAGCTACCTGAGGGACCTCTATCAGCAGCCCGGCGTGGCCGACACCGTGAACATGGAGCACGTAAAGAAGCACTACTACCGGAGCCACGAGAGCATCAACCCGACCGGGATCGTGCCGAAGGGCCCGGTAATAAACTTCGACGAGCCGCATGACCGGCGGCGTATTTCCGGTTAGGGGACGCCCGAAACTCGCGGTTATACTAACGGTTATGGATAGGAGTGGAGGCTTGCGCGTGGTGGCGTTCGGCGGGGGGACGGGGCTGCCCGTACTGCTCCAGGGTTTGCGTGAGCGGATCGGGGATCTCGTCGCGGTCGTGACGGTGGCAGACGATGGGGGATCCAGTGGTCGTTTGCGGCAGGAGCTGGGGGTAGCGCCGCCGGGCGACGTGAGGAACTGCCTCGTGGCTTTGTCCGGGCGGAGGCGGCTCGCCGAGGTCTTTAACTACCGCTTTGAGGGCGGGGGCGAACTCTCCGATCACTCGGTAGGAAATATCATCATCGCGGCGCTCTCGGACATGGCCGGGGGATTCGGCGAGGGGGTCGAGCAAGCCGCCCGTTTCTTGAGGATAAAGGGCCGGGTCTTCCCGGCGGCGACGGAGAGCCTGACCCTGGTGGCCCGCTACGATGATGGGGCGGTCGTACGGGGAGAGTCGGCCGTCTCCGCCATGCACGAGAGGGAAGGCAGGATCTCCTTGGTCAGCGTCGAGCCCGAAGGCACGCCGGCGCCGCCGGGGGTGATCGAGGCTGTCGAGAACGCGGATGTGGTGGTCTTGAGTTCGGGGAGCCTGTACACGAGCACGATCCCCTCGCTTTTGGGCGCCGGGACCCGGGAGGCGCTCGCGAGGTTCGCGGGGCCCGTCATGTACGTGGCGAACGTGATGACCCAGCCGGGAGAGACGACGGGGTTCTCGGTCTCGGACCATCTGCGGGCGATTACGGACCACATCGGCCCGATAGTGACGGACGTGCTCGTCCACTCCAGCAGGCTGTCCGGCGAGGTCGTCGAGCGGTACAAGGCCGAAGGGGCGGCGCCGGTGGCGATAGACCGTGAGGAGATCCAGGTTTTAGGCATCCGGGTGCGGGAGGCCGGCCTGATCTCCGAGGACTCGAGCCGCGGGGTGCGCCACGACGCCTTTCGCCTCGCCGAGGAGGTGCGCAAACTTGCCCTCGTTCGCCTATGAGCTCAAGCGCCAACTCGCCGCCCGCATGAGAAATCCGGACAGCGGCTTCCGCAAGGCGGAGCTCGCCGGCCTCGTGGACGCCGCCGGTACCCGCGACGACTCGGGCGTAACCCTTCGTACCTCGAGCGCCGCCGTCGCCCGCTCGGTGGTCAGGCTCTGGCGCTCGGAGTTCGGGCTCGAGCCCCGGCTTGCTGCGCCCGAGCCGGACCCCTTCCGACGGTCACGCTACGCGGTGCACGTCCAGGGAAACCGCGCCGTCCAGGCCGCCGAAGAGCTCAGGGCCGAGCGGGAGCGGACCTTACGCGAAGCCGGACCTGCCGGTGCCGCCTATCTCAGGGGCGCCTTCCAGGGCGCAGGCTCCGTGATCCGCCCAGGATACCGCCGCGGCCACCACCTGGAGTTCGTCCACGCAGACGAGGGGTTCGCGAAACGCGTCGCGGCCCTTTCGAGGGCTCCCCTCAAAGTAGCGCGCCGTCGGGGCCGATGGGTAGCGTACGCCAAGAGCGCCGACGGGGTGACGACGCTCCTAGCCCAGATGGGTCTCGACGAGGCCGTTCTCGAGTACGAGGCCCGTGCCGTCGTCGGCGAGGCCAAGGGAAACGCCAACCGGATCACGAACTTCGACGCCGCCAACGCCTCTCGCATAGCGGCCGCCGCCGCCCGTCAGCAAGAGGACCTGGAGGGTCTCGATCCCGAAGGGCTGCCCCGGGCGCTAAGGGAGATGTTGGAGCTTCGTCTCGAGCACCCCGACGCCTCGCTCGTCGAACTCGCCCGGCTCGGCGGCATTACCAAGAGCGCCGCCAACCACCGGCTGCGGAGGCTTACGGCGAGGGCCGGGTAGCTCTAGGCGATGCGGACGGTCTGCGTCTTCTGCGGCTCCAGGGGAGGATCTCGCGCTTCTTACGTAGAGGCGGCAAGA
>JALZEL010000259.1 GCA_030862075.1 Actinomycetota bacterium
GGGCGGCGCTCTCGGGCGTCAAGCAGCGCGGGAAGGCTGAGGAGGGGGACAAGACGATGGTGGACGCCCTGGCGCCGGCCGCGGAGGCCGCGAAGGAGGCCGCTTCCGCAGGGTCGGGGTCGGGCGAGGTGTTCAGGGCCGCCGCCGAGGCCGCGGGGGAGGGGGCGGAGGCGACGATCGAGCTTACCGCCAAGAGGGGCCGGGCGAGCTACCTCGGAGTGCGGGCCGCCGGACACATGGACCCCGGAGCTCGCTCATCGTACCTCTTGCTCGACGCCGCGGCCCGCGCTCTGGGGGCGTAAGCGGTGGTCGGCTTCGTTCTCGTCTCCCACAGTCCCGGGATCGCCGAAGGCACCGCCGAGCTCGTCCGGCAGATGGCCGGCGAGGTAGAGATGGTGGCGGTCGGGGGAGATGCCGACGGCTCCTTCGGCACGGATCCGGACCGGATACAATCGGCCATAGAGGACTTGGAGTCCGAGGATGTTCTAGTCTTCATGGACATAGGGAGCGCGGTGCTCTCGGCAAAGAGCGTCGTCGAGATGCTGGAGCCCGAGGTGGCAAGAAAGGTGCGGCTCGTGGACGCGCCGTTCGTCGAGGGTTCCTTCGCCGCCGGCGTTCTGGCCTCGACGGGGGCGGACGCCGGGGAGTGCATCGAGGCGGCGAAGGAGGCACGCACCGAACCCAAGCTACACGACGAGGAGTAGGAGCATGGAGCGCAACGGCAGCCGAATCCCGCACGACATAGAAAGCTATCCTTTCGACCTGATCGTGGTCGGGGCCGGCATCAATGGGGCGGGCATCGCCCGGGATGCCGCGATGCGGGGCCTGAAGATCCTCCTGCTGGACAAAGGAGACGTGGCCAGCGGGACGACGAGCTGGTCGACCCGCCTGATACACGGGGGGCTGCGCTACCTGGAGTACTATGAGCTCTACCTCGTGCACGAGTCGCTCTCCGAGCGCGAGAAGCTCCTGAACATCGCGCCGCACCTCGTCAAGCCCCTGCCGTTCGTAATACCGATCTACGAGCACTCCAAGCGGGGCACGATGCTGGTGAGGATCGGCATGGTCGGCTACGACCTCCTCTCGTGGAGCAAGTCGCTCGACAGGCACAAGATGCTCACGCGCGAGGAGGTCCTCGAACGGATCCCTGGCCTCGACCCCGAAGGACTGCTGGGCGCCGCCACGTACTACGACGGCCAGGTCGAGTACGCGGAGCGTCTCGCCGTCGAGAACGCCGTCTCCGCTCACGAGCACGGCGCCGTCGTCCTCACCTACGCGCAGGTCGAGCGGCTCGTCGTCGAGGACGGAGCCGTAAAGGGCGTCGAGTTCACCGACCTGCTGGATGGCGGGAAGGTCACGGTGCGGGCTCCGGTGACGCTGAACGTGGCGGGACCGTGGGTGGACGAGGTCTTGAGGCAGATGGACTACGCCGAGGAGCGCATGATCGGGGGCACCAAGGGCAGCCACCTCGTCGTGGACCCGTTCCCCGGCACCCCCGCGGGCGCGGCCCTGTATGCCGAGGCCAGGGCGGACGGCCGACCGTACTTCATCGTGCCGTGGAACGGCCGCTACCTCATCGGCACGACCGACATCCGCTACGAGGGCGACCTCGACCTGGTGGTCGCCGACGACGAGGAGATCGACTACCTTATCGAGGAGACCAACAACGTCATCCCCGAGGCGAACCTGACCCGCGACGACATCCTCTTCACCTACTCCGGTGTGAGACCGCTGCCTTACGAGCCCGAGGGCGAGGAGGGGAGCGTGACGCGGGGCCACCTTATCTACGATCACGCCGAACATGGCAAGAAGATAGACGGCTTGTTCTCGATCATCGGTGGCAAGCTGACGACGTACCGCAACCTTGCCCGCGAGACGGTGGACGCGGTATACGGGAAACTCGGCTGGGAAGCCCCGCCCTGCCGCACCGACGAGATCCCGCTCCCAGGCGGCGTGGTGGGTGGAACCAGGGGTTTCGAAGAGTTCGCCGCGGACTTCAAGCTGACGAGCGGGCTCACGGAGGAGCTGGCCGCCAGGCTGCTCAAGCTCTACGGGGCTCGAGCACCGGAGGTTTTGGCCGAGGCCGGGGACGATCACTCCCTACGGGTGCCGCTCTCCCCGTCCGCTACCGTCGAGAGCAGCGTCCTCGGGGCGGAGGTTTTGTACGCGTTCCGTCGTGAGCTGGCCGAGAAGCTCGGCGACGTCCTCCTCAGGCGGTCGATGGTCGGTATGGGGCCCAAGGTCGCCCTCGACGTGGACGAGGCCACGGCCCGGATCGCCGCTCAACACCTCGGCTGGTCCCAGGAACGCGTCGACCGCGAGGTGAAGGAGTTCCGCGACTACGTCCGACGCTACAGGCCCAAAGACCTCAGAGAGACCGAATCCCTCAAAGCGTAGCTAGAGGCGGGCGATGGCCTCTTCGACGGGCGTGTCGCCGGAGAGGACCTCGAACGTTTTGC
>JALZEL010000063.1 GCA_030862075.1 Actinomycetota bacterium
CTTCGACGGGTTATCCTCTAGCCATGAAGCCGGAGCGGATCGTGAGCTTGGTGCCGAGCCTTACCGAGGCGCTTTTTGCCTTCGGGGTGGGGGAGAAGGTGGTCGGGCGGACCCGGTACTGTACCCAGCCGCTCCGAGCGGTGGGCAGGGTGACGAAGGTTGGGGGGACGAAGAAGGTGAACGTGGGGCGCGTGCTGGACCTGGAGCCTGACCTGGTGGTCGCGGTGAAGGAAGAGAACACGCGTGGGGACATAGAGGGGCTTGAGGAGGCCGGCGTTGAGGTCTTCGTGGGGACGCCGGAGACCGTGGAAGGCGCTTTGGGGATGCTAGGAGAGTTGGCCGATCAGGTCGGGGCTTCGGAGGCCGGGGCGATGCTAGACTCTATCGAGCGGGTGTATGGGAGACTGAGCCAGGGGACGAAAAGGGCGAGGCGGGTTTTCGTCCCGATCTGGAAAGGCCCGTACATGAGCGTGGGATCTGATACCTACGTGCACGACGTGCTGAAGACTTGTGGCGGCGAGAACGTCTGCGGAGGTTCCACGCGTTACCCGGTGGTCGGTTTGGAAGAGGTGGAGGATCTAAAGCCCGAGGTCGTGTTGCTCCCGGACGAGCCGTATCCGTTCTCGGCAGAGGACTTGCCGGAGTTCTACGCGCTAGACATTCCCGCCTCCACGGAGGACAGGATCCACCTCGTGGACGGCAAGCTCCTCACCTGGTACGGCCCACGAATGGCGAGCAGCCTCGCACAGCTTTCGGCGCTCTTGAGGTTTTAGCCGATCGGCTGGATCGCCAGGTCCACCGCTACCGGCAGCGCGTTGCGCCTCCAGTTCGCGAGGCGGCCCGGTGTATGCTCGTACTTCTCGACGAGGAGCCTTCGCGCCAGGGCGTCCTCCTCTGCGTCCTCGACCACGCGAGCTTGGCCGTCGAAATGTTCGCTGGCGATGCGCACCGCGACTTCGGGGTTTCGGCGCAGGTTTCTTACCCAGTCGGAGCGGTCGCGGCCGCCGGAGAGTATATAGAGGGTGTCGCCGTCGAGGGCGAACCAGATCTCGATCTCGTGCGGCCTGCTACTGACGCGCCCGACGGTCGTCAGGTAGCAGAAGTCCTCCCCAGATAGGGCCTCCAGGTCCGGAGAGGACAACTCTCCCTACTCTACGCGCCGGCCATCTCGCGTTCCCTGAGTTCGACGCGCCGGATCTTGCCGCTAGCGGTCTTCGGCAGCTGGTCTATGAACTCTAGCTCGCGCGGGTACTTGTACGGGGCGGTCACGTTCTTGCAGTGGTCCTGTATCTCGTCGACCAGGTCCTCGCTCGGCTCGTAGTCGGCGGTGAGGACCACGTACGCCTTTACTATGTTCCCCCGTTCTTCGTCAGGCTTGGCGATCACGGCGCTCTCGGCGACCGCCGGGTGCCCTATGAGGACGTCCTCCACCTCGAACGGACCGATGCGGTAGCCGGCGGAGAGGATCACGTCGTCCGACCGTCCCTCGAACCAGACGTATCCGTCCTCGTCCCGGCTCGCCCGGTCGCCGGTGAGGTAGTAGCCGTTCCTCATGACGGCTTCGGTCGCCTCGGGCTGCTCCCAGTAGCACTTCATGAGCGCGGGGTTGTCGGTCGAAAGCGCGATGTCGCCCCGCTCGCTCGCCGGGAGCTCCTCGCCGTCCTCGTTGATTATGCGCACGTCGCAGCCCGGTGCCGGCTTGCCCATCGAGCCGGGCCGTACCTCTAGACCCGGGAAGTTGCCGACGAGCAGCGTGTTCTCCGTCTGGCCGTAGCCGTCGTAGATGGTTATGCCGTGCAGCTCCTTCCACCGCTCGATTACCGGCGCGTTCAGCGGCTCCCCGGCCGAGAGCGCGTGCCGGACGGAGGAGAGGTCCGCGCTTTCGAGCTCGGGAGCGTTCGCGAGGACCCGGTACTCCGTCGGGGCCTGGCAGAGGACGGTGGGCCTGTAGCGCCCTATGAGGTCCAGGCGCTCCGCGGGATCGAAGGCACCCTCGTGCATAAAGATTTCTACGCCGTGGCTCCAGGGACCCAGGAACACGTTCCAGATGTTCTTGGCCCACCCGGTGGCGGCGGTGCACCAGAGCAGGTCGTCGTCTTGGAGATCCAGCCAGAAACGCGCCTGCATCCTCTTGGCGTACGTGTAGCCGTGGGTATGCAAAGCGCCCTTTGGGTGCCCCGTCGTCCCGGAGGTGTACAGCATCAACGCCCCCTCGTCCAAGGCGGTGTCCTCGGCGATGAAGTCTTCGGAGGCGCCCTCCGTGATCTTATCGTACGACTCCCAGCCCTCACGCTCGGTGCCCAAAGAGATGAAGTGCTTGAGGCCGGGAACCTCGTCTCGCATTGCGTCGGCCTGCTCCGCTCCTTCAGGACCGGAGATGATGGCCACGGCTCCGGAATTCTCCGCCCGGAACTGCAGGTCTTTGGCGCGCAGCTGCGCGGCGGAGGGGATGGTGATGGCTCCGACCTTGAGCAGGCCGATGAGGATCACCTGGCACTCGGGCACCTTGCCCGTGAGTACCATCACCCTATCACCGCGCTCGATGCCCATCTCTTTGGCCGCGTTTGCGAACTTGTTCGAGAGGCGGGAGAAGTCCCCGAAGGTCAGGCGGCGCTCCTCTCCG
The DNA here is from genome assembly GCA_030862075.1 of Actinomycetota bacterium. Taxonomy (GTDB): domain Bacteria; phylum Actinomycetota; class Rubrobacteria; order Rubrobacterales; family Rubrobacteraceae; genus Rubrobacter_F. The sequence continues at coordinate 2,624 of JALZEL010000063.1, forward strand.
TTCGTCCCCAACCAGATCATGGCTGGACGCTCCTCTGGTAGAGCATCGATCATGTCGCGGCCGAAGTTGAACCTCTCGGGCATCTCCCACTCGAACCGCTCGTAGGTCGTCTCGTAATCGCCAATGTTCGCCACGGCTCCTCCTTGTCTTGCTTTCCCCTAAAAAGATGACTTTCCTAGCACCGTATCTTACTAAACTCGTGGCCTCGGGACGGCTCCTTTCGGTTACACTGGTGCCCACGATTTCGTGATTGGAGGCTTAGAGAAGTGGAACGGGCAATAATCCTTGGGGCGGCGCGGACGCCGTTCGGCAGGTTCGGCGGGGCGTTGTCGGCTTTGAGCGCGCCGGAGTTGGGCGGGGCGGCGATAAGAGAAGCCGTCGAGCGTTCGGGTGTCGAGGACGGAGAGATACAGCACTCAATCTTCGGCATTGTCGTTCAGGCGGGGGCCGGCCAGATCCCCTCGCGGCAGGCGAACTTCCACGCGGGTTTGCCCTTCAGCCTCACAACCGAGACGCTGAACCAGGTCTGCGCCTCGGGCTTGAGGAGCGCTACTCTTTCGGAGACCATGATCCGGGCCGGCGACTACGAGGTCGTCCTCGCCGGCGGCATGGAGAGCATGTCCAACGCCCCTTACCTCCTCGAAGGAGCCCGGTGGGGGATGCGGATGGGTGACGGGGCGGCGGTGGACGCCATGATCCACGACGGATTACTCGACGCCTTCGAGCACGTCAACATGGTCCGCTTCGGCTCCGACGGGGCTCGCAAAAGCAACATCTCCCGCGAAGAGCAGGACGAGTGGTCCATTCGCAGCCACCAACGGGCCGCCGCCGCCACGGACGACGGTCGCCTCGCCGAGGAGATCGTCGGCATCAAGGCCCCCGGCAAGAAAGGGCAGGTCGACTACGTCGAGACTGACGAGCCCATCCGCCGCGACACCAGCCTGGAGAAGCTGGCGTCCCTGAAGTCGCTCGACGAGGGCGGCACCGTGACCGCCGGCAACGCGCCGGGCGTCACCGACGGGGCGGGGGCCCTCGTGCTCGCGAGCGAGGACTTCGCCGAGCGACGCAACCTCGAACCGTTGGGGACCATCGTCGCCCACGCCAAGGTGGCCGAGGAGCCGCCGAACCTCCACAGCGTGCCCGGCAACGC
>JALZEL010000346.1 GCA_030862075.1 Actinomycetota bacterium
CGGCGTTCGCGCGGGCTGCGGTGCTCGGGGAGGAGGCTTGAGCCCCCGCGTCCGTACCAAGTGTGCCCATTGCAAGAAGAAGATCTTGCCCTCCGAGCCCAACCTTGTGCTAGAAGACCTTACTAACAGCAAGTTGCGCTATTTCCACACCCGTTGCGACGAGGCGATTGCCGACCTGACCTCGACGAGCCGGCGCCGTACAACCTGATGATCCGTCACGTCGAGACAGAGAGGATCTGAGGAGCGCGTCGTGGGGGAACGCCGAGGTACCGGCATAGACGCCATGCACGAGGCCACTACCCTCGAGGAGATGATCGCCGAGCGAGTCGCCCACGAGGCCACGAGGATCGCCGAGGAGCGCGTCAAGGCGATGTTCCCCTTCGCCGAGCAGGAGCCTTCGGAGGCCAAGGAGGTACTGAGCTCTAAAGAAGCGGCGGAGTTTCTGCGCCTCCCCTACTCCAGCTTCCGCGAGATCGCCCCCACGCTGCCCAGGCACGCCGTCACGCCGCAGCGGTTCGTCTACCTTCGGAGCGAGCTCCTGGCGTGGCTTGTGGAGCGGTGAGCAAGCGCGACGACTACGCCCCAGACTGTGTCGGAGCAGCTTGAATGACAAGCTGCTGAGCTGCGCTAACCTTTCTACGGCCCAAATGATTCTCGACAATCTTGAGAGTGGGTCCACCGAAAGTGATGTCTAGGGCATGGTAGATGCTCAGCACAGCGTCTTGGAGAGCATCATCTGCTTCAAGTCGCCTTACCCTTAGTTCTGGTACCTCTTGCTCTAGTCTCTCAACGCGGATAGGACGTCCGTGGGTTCGGAAACGGTTGTAAGAAGCCTCCGAGCCAAAGTAACTCGAAATCTCTTCGGCCTTTGCCGCTCGATCCTCAACCTTAACATCGGGGTACGTGAGCATGTACTGCTCAAGCCAACCGGCGACGATTTCTTGAGATAGTTGGATTTGTTGAGTACAGAAATCGATTAACCCACCCGTGTAGCCACGCAGTATCGGTGTCCATGTCGGTAATACCGAGACATCGGTACCGATCTCCTCTTTGGCCCGTTCGAAATCTCGTAGGACCGCGTGAGCCGGAGCGAACCTCTGCCCTTCCGGAACGAACACAAGAATTTGCGGATCTATCGGTCCCAGTTCGGAATGCAACCCGAGCACTATCTCGTCGCACCCTAACGCGATCATCGTTGCCGCCGACTTAGCCTGAAGGGGAACAAAACACCTGATGTAGTCAAACTGAGTGCGTAAATAATTGACCACTTGCTCTGCCGCATCGGGCGATCCGCCAGGGCTGTGGATAATGAGGTCTAGCTCCCGCTCCTCTACATTATGACAACACTCCATAAGTGCGTGCACGTCGTCGGCTTGTACAGCTAAGGTCGGATCGTTCAACCCGCTCTTGTTCAGCCAACCGCTCGCATAGACTATAACCGCGCGCCCAGAGATTTCCCGTAGAGCATTGATGTATTGGTGGCGAATTCCGTCTAAATCAGGTCCGAGTGATCCTCGTGCTTGCGCGCTTTGTTGGACAGCCTGTAGGACCTCTCCCCAGGTCGCCACTACTAGAGCCTATAGGTTGGTCGAGGCAGACGATCTGATGTTCGGAGCACTCGCTTGTACACTAGCGCGGTAGCTGCGTTCTCCGGCCTCATAGATTTCCATGAGGCGGGTCACATCATCCTCAGCACCGTTTCTCGGGAGTTGGCTGAGGATCGTGGCCATGTCTTGGCTGGGCGACGAGCTAGCCGTGGATTCCAGATTCTTAGCGACGTAGGGTTTCTTCTCCATGTTATGCTCCTTCCCCAACATACTGTAGACAGTAGCCGAGTCTGGTTATGTCGTCAACCGCTCGTTGGCGTGAAATTGGTAGGGGTAAAAAGTGGGGTCAAGTCCCTATTAGCAGGGAGTAGATTTCCCTTTTTATCCTGCGAATTAAGGGTTCGGGCCGTCCCGTAAGCCGGATTCTGCTCTATCCCGTCATCCATCTCCGAGAGATCTCCTCCCGGGCTCCTCTAAGAGGAGCCGCGCCTACCAGCCCGAGGATACCCCGGGACAATTTGGCTTGCTCGCACCGGTAGTTTACCTGGCCGGCCCCTCGCGGGGTACCGCCGGTGGGCTCTTACCCCACCCTTTCACCCATCACCTGTTCCCGGAAGTTCCGGGCCATCGGCTGGTCTGCTCTCTGCTGCACTTGACGTAACGGGGGGCTTGCGCCGCCCCGTCCCTCGGGTTGTTGGCCCGAGCGGCCTTTCCGGACCGGGGACGTACCCCTGGCCCTCGCGAGTCCGGACTTTGCTCTACGCCGCCTGCGGCGTAAGCCGTGCGGCGCAGCGACGGGTCGGACGGCCCGAACCCAAGACATAAATTATACCCCAAGCCCCGATATCGGACCTCCTAGCCGCTCCCCCCGCGGCCTGGCACGAGGACGATCTTGGTAGGGCTCAGACGTACTTCGACCCTGCCGATCCGGCTCCAGCGGCCCTGCCAGCGAGGGTCGTCCGCGACCGCCGGATCGAACCACGCCCCCGGGCTCTCCCCATGGGGCCCATTGGCCTCGATAACCCCTTCGTAGGCCACATAGTCGGAGGGGTCGGCGAGCGCGGCCCCCGGGCTCTTGCGGTAGATGCCGTTGCGGGATCGGAAAGACTGCACGCTGGAGGCGCTCGTTCCCAAGGCGTTAGCGATCCACTCGTCGCTCCGGCCCTCGTTCACCCAATGTTTGACGTCGCCTACGAACTTTCTGAGCGAGACCCTCTGATTTATGCCCACGAGTATCACCTACGGTCCTTTACTCTATTGTATAAGTACGATAGCGTACATACTCGCTGCGCGCAAAGACCCGTTGTAAACTAGTTACATGAATACTTTTATCAGTTTTGGGGTTGAGGTCTTGCGCCTCGTGCCCCTGATCCTCGCCTTCTACGTGCCAGCGCTCTTGGGGGTGGTCCTCTTGAAGGAGCGTGGCGAAGGCTACAAGGTCAAGGCCGCCGTGGTCTTCCTCGTCGGCTTCGGCGGGATCGTCGCTTTGCAGCTTTTGCTGCGCAACGCCTCTGCGCTCCAGGTGGCGGGTACCGTAGGGCTCTTGCTCGTCCAGATCGCGACGGCGCTCTTCATCGCGGTGCTCACTGTCTACAAACTGGCCGATTAGGAAGCCTTTAGGGCGCCTTTCACCTCTTCGCGATCGCGGTTTAGGACGTAGAAGGTCATGTTGGCCTTCGCCTCTTCGTAAGGCTTGGTGCGGATAGGTGTGAGGTAGTCGGCCTCCAGCATGGCCCCTATGACTTCCCGGATCTCCTCTTGCGACAGCTCGAGCTCCCCCCGCTCGTCCAGGTCGCGGATGCTCCCGAAGATCTCGACGAAAGACGCAGGCTCCCGAAGGTCCGCGATGCTCTTGCAGATGGTCCTGAGCTCATAGGGCGTCAGGTCCTCGGCGAGATGGAAGCCCACCTCCGCAGCCCCGTCCGCTTCCGGCCCGGCTCGTCCGTCGGTTTGCACCTCGGCCTTGCCGTTCGGTTGGGATTCGACCGCGACCTCTCTCGGCTCCTCGGAGGCGAGGTCGGATCCGATCTGCATGGGGACCTCTTCATCCGGCAGGTAGACCTGAAGCTCTAAGTCCTGGTCCACCGTGTTCACGAGGCCCCGGCGCTCGGCCTCGACCACGAAGTCCTTGAACTTCTTGAACCCCTCGTTGCGCTCGTCGAAGGAGCCGAGCTGCACGATCATCTGCTGCTTGACCTGGCCCAAGACCCTCGCCTTGCCGCCTTTCCTTAATGTCTCGACGGCCCGCACCAGCTCACCGTACGGATCGGCTGCCTTCTTCTTGGGCTCCCTCTCGCGGGCGCGCGCCGCCCGCTCCTCCTCTAGGAGGGCGGCGTAAGAGATGAACTCGTCGGCCGATTCGATCAGGTGATAAGAAGTGGCCTCCGAAACCCCGATCACCACGACCTTTTTCCCCCGGCTCCGAAGCAAGCTCACCAGCGGGATGAAGTCCCCGTCTCCGGTCACCAGAACGTAGGTGTCCACCTGCGGATGGTAGTGCAGAAAGTCCGAGCACTCGACCGCCAGCATCACATCTATCGAGTTCGTACGGCGCTTTTGGGAGCGGCCGCCCGGAAAGTACCGCGCGGAGATGTAGCGCGGCGAGATGCCGTTCGAGTAGAGGGTCGGCGGGGCGTCCCTAAAGTCGCCGTCCGTCCAGTCGGCGTAGGCCGTCGCGGAGACGACGCGCCCGTACTCGCGGGCCTTCTCCAGGATGGCCGAGACGTTCGGCTTCGAGTTGTACTCGGTGACCGTGGAGATATAGATGTTCTCCCAGTCTATGAAAACCGCTAAATCTTCCGGCATGTGTTGGTCCCTTATGTAATGAGAGGGGCCCAGAATACCGGGCCCTTTTGTTCCGTTACACGTTGTATCTCTCGCGCAGCGGTATCGCGGTCTGGGCGAGGGTCTCGTCGTCGAGCTCCGCCTCCACCCAAAGGAGCGTCTCTTCGACCTCAAGGTCTCCCGGGAGGTCGAAGACCGCCACGATGGTCGCCGGGGCCTCTTCGCCGCTCAGCCAGACTGAGTATTCAGAGGACTCCTCCAAGACCTCGCCTTCTTCGTCGGTGACCAGGATCCTGGCCCGCCGCTCGCCCCCGTCCGCATGCTCGCACCCCTCGAACTTGGCGTAGACCACGAAGGAGAGCTCCCTATCCCCGCTGGGTCTAAGCTCGTCGAGTATGCCGAAGAGGGTGAGCCTGCCGTCGAGTTCGCTGCAGCTCCCTGCCAGAACGAGGGCCGTGCACTCGACCACGCCCTCGCAAGTCTTTTCGTTATTCACGTACCACCTCACCGTCGGGGGTCGCTCCGTTCGCGTACTCGCCCGCCATCTCTTCGAGCGCGAGCTCGTCGCCGCCGGCGTCCTCGACCGCGCCTCTGCTCTGGACGACCTTGGCGATGGCGCTCACCGAATCGCCCGAGCGCAGGTTCATCACCCTGACGCCCTGGGCTGAGCGGCCCTGGCGGGAGACGGACTCAGCGTCTATCCGGATCGTGGTTCCGAGGTTCGAGACGATTACGAGCTCGTGCAGGTCCGGCCTCACCACCCTGACGCCCGCCAAGCGTCCCCGGGTGCCGTCGGTCTTCATCGCGATGACCCCTTGACCGCCGCGGCCCTGCGAGCGGAACTGCGAGAGGGCGGTCCGCTTGCCGAAGCCCTTCTCCGTGATTATGAACAAGTCCGCCGTATCGTAGACGACGTCCATCGAGAGAACGGCGTCACCGTCCTTTAGCGCAATTCCCTTGACCCCGGCGGTTGCCCGGCCCATAGGACGGGCCTCGCTCTGGGGGAAGCGGATACCCATGCCGTGCCGGGTCACAAGGACGACATCCTCCCCGTCCGATGCCTGCCGCACGTCTATGAGCTCGTCGCCGCCCGAGAGGTTGATGGCGATGATACCGTCACTCTTTAAGGGTGTGTTGTAGTCGAGGAAAGCAGTCTTTTTCACCACACCCTTTCGCGTCGCGAAGAGGAGGTACTCGGACTCCTTGAAGTCCTTGGTCGCGATGACGGTCGCTATCCTCTCTCCCTGCGCGAGTGGCAGGAGGTTGGCTACGTGCCGCCCCTTTGCGGCCCGGCTCATCCTCGGGAGCTGGTGGACCTTCAGGCGGTAGACCTTGCCCCTGTTGGTGAAGAAGAGCATGTAGTGGTGCGTCGTGGTGATGAAGAGGTGCTCGATGTAGTCGCCCTCTTTGAGCTCCATCCCGGCCACGCCTACCCCACCGCGGCCCTGCTTACGGAAGGCGTTCACGGGGACGCTCTTGAGGTAGCCGCCGTCTGAGATGGAGATGACCATCTCTTCTTCGACTATGAGGTCCTCGACCTCAAAATCCGTGTCCTCGCTGACGGCGATCTGGGTTCGCCGCTCGTCGCCGTAGGCCGCCTTGACCTCGAGGAGCTCCTCCTTGACGATCTCGTATACCTTCGCCTCGTCGGCGAGCACTCCTTCAAGGTACTCGATCTTCTCGACCAAGTCCTTGTGCTCTCCCTCTACTTTGCGGCGCTCGAGAGCCGTCAACCGCTGCAGCCTCAAGTCCAGGATCGCCTGCGCCTGGCGCTCGGAGAGCTTGAACCGCTTCATCAGGTTGTTGCGCGCGGTCTCCACACTGCGCGACTTGCGGATGATCGCTACGACTTCGTCTAGGTTCGAGAGCGCGACGAGCAGACCCTCGAGGATGTGCGCTCGGGCCTGAGCTCGCTGCAGCTCGTAGCGCGTCCGGCGCGTCACCACCTCGAACTGGTGGGCGACGTAGTGCTTGAGGGCCTCCTTGTACGAGAGCGTCCGAGGCAC
>JALZEL010000372.1 GCA_030862075.1 Actinomycetota bacterium
CAGTGTCAACGAGCATCTGCGCACCCACGCAGAGGCCAATCGGGAGATGACGCAACAGTTGCTGGAGCAGCAGCAGCGCCAGCAGGAAGCCGGACAGCAGATCGCGCAGGAATCCGTCGGTGCCTACATGGACTTCGTGAACTCAATGTTCTCCGTCTCTCAGGCGGCCCCGCAGGCGGCCGAGAGAGGTGCCCAGAGGGGCACCACCTAGGAGCAAACAAGACCCAAACTACTTCTTCTGGGCCGGGGTCCTAGCTTCGCTGGGGCTCCGGCACTTCGTTCGTGTTCGTGTCCTTGGCGGCGGTCTGGCCGTGGATGGACGAGCGGAAGGGGAAGGATTCGAACCCCCGCGGGCGTTGGCCCGCTCCCCAGCCGGGACCCCTCCGGTGGCCGGGAGGACTTATCGGGTCACAATGTGGCTTATCACCCCTTATCTACGTAGTGACTACGTAGTGACGGTTTGATCTCTGTCCCCTGCTGAGTTTCCGAGAATAAAGCCAGCCGAAAACTACCAAGCGATGCTACCGATCGCAGCCACAATCTTTGGCCATTGTCCATAACCACCGAAGTTGCATCCTCAAACGGTGGGGAGTTTGTGGAATCTTCGGCGGTAACCCGTCTAAACCCCGAGTGCTGGAGTTGTTCTGTGTCCGGCAACCCGCCCATCTCTACGATGGTCTCTAGCCAGTGCAGCGCAAGGCTGGGGATGTCACGTAATCCCAGGCGTTCCGCATCTCCAAGGTAAACGAGCTGATCGTGTAAGCTTTCCGGCCTGGTGCCTTCCGGTATACTGTCCATGCGATTGGTGGTGCGGGCTCACTGAATCTGGCGGAGCGGCCCGCGCCGCGCCTCCTTTCCTTACCCAGCGTCTTCCGGCCAAGGCTCAATCGTCGTCTTCGTCATCCTCATCGTCTTCACCACCGCACCCCGCCGCGCCAAGCAGGGAGGAGGCTATCGCAACGACACATAGCTTGAAGAAGTTCTGGCGACTCAAGAGCGCCCCTTCGGTGAACTTGCCCATACTCTACGCTCCTCTCCCCGGCCGCGTAGCCAGTCATGCCCTCGCCAATTCTAACCGCTCGGCGCCACTCCCGGTTAGCAGGGCGCGGAAGTGTAGCTCAGGGTGTTTTGTATTTTGGAAGTAACTTCGGACGGTTACTCTATCTGTAATGGATCGTCCCCCTTCCGGTCCATTAAGCGCCCGGCCCGCGCATGATCCGCGGGCCGGGACTCTTCGTGCGGCGGGCATATGCTAACCTCTCGGCTGGTGTGCACCATTCTTCCGGAAGGCTTTCTATGAACGCCGCGGTTCTGACGATTATCGCTACTCTGTTGGTGGGGGGCCTGGCTCTCATGGCCCACTGGGGCAAGAAGAACCGGAACGCGGAGATCAGCTTGATTGTGATCCTCCTCTTCGTCTCGCTCTTGGTGGCAGCCTTTGGGATCCTGGCGGGTTTGGGGCTCCTTTTAGCATCATCGGGCGGAGGGGAAGCGCAAGTCTCTCAGCCGCTGGCCGTCGCGGCAGCGGGGGTAGCGGCCATCCTCGCGGGCGTAGCCGGGGTGGCGCTCTGTGTCCCGCCGTTCCTCAAGGTGACTGGCCGCCGGGAGGCCGGCTTCTGGTCAGACCCACCGATCTTTTTCGCGCTCTGGGTGTTCGTGTTGCTGCTGGTGAACAACGTGGCGGGCCTGCTCCTCGTCAACCAGTCCTCGGACATCGCGGCGCTCGTTCCGGGGGGAGGCGACAGGATCTCGCCGGGCCTCGTACTGCTGACCGAGCTGCCGTTCGTCGTCGTGGCCGTCCTCGGGGTGGGCCTCGGCACCCGCCGCAGCCCTCGCGAGACCCTGTCGCGGCTCGGCTACGGTTCCGTCTCCCTCCCCCAGCTCGGGCTCGCCGGGCTCTTCGTCGTGGGGGCGCTCTTCCTCTCGTTCGCTACCGACGCACTCTTCGCCTACCTCCAACCCGAGCCCTACGAGAGGGTCGGGGAGGTATCCAACCGCCTCTTCGACCCGCGAGGCTTGAGCCCGCTCCACGCGGTGCTCTTCGCCCTCCTCATCGGGGTCGGCGCCGCCGCGGGCGAGGAGACTCTCTTCCGCGGGGCACTGCAGCCCGTCCTGGGCATAACCCTGACCTCCATCCTCTTCGCCTCCATGCACGTCCAGTACGGCCTCTCCGTCGTGCTCGGCTACGTCTTCCTGATCTCTGTCGCTTTGGGTTTCCTACGTAAGCGGGCCAACACCACCGCCACTTTCCTCGCCCACTCCGGCTACAACTCTTCGAGCATCGTCCTGGCGTACCTCTTCGGAGCGTGAACGTTCGGGCACGCGAGGAGCTTTTATTCCGCGTCCGACCACTCCTCGACTACGAAGCGGTCCTTCTCGTCTATGCGTACGTAGCGGAGCAGCTCGAAGCCCTCCTCCAGACTGGGCAGGCGCAGCCGCTTGTAGGTCCCCAGGATCCCCTTCTCCGGGATGCGCTCTTTGCCCTCCCTATCGCTGTTGCGGGCTAACGCTTCCCTTACCCGCGAACCGAAGTAATATCCGACGACGCGGAAACCGCCGGACCTGGCCGATCTTATGTAACGGGCACGCTCCTCGACGGAGGGGTTCGTGTTGTCCACGACGAAGGGCTGTTTTGCCTCGATGCAGGCTCGCAAGATGAGCTGCTCCCGGTAGCGGGTCTTGAGCATGTCGAGGTTGATCCTGAGGTGAGTGTCGAAGAAGCGTTCGCGATAAAAAGTAGATTTCCCAGATGCCTGTATCCCGACGAAGATGATCGCTTCCACGACCGGCCTTAGGGGTCTTTCGCTTTTAGGACCTTCGTCCTGTGCTCAGGCGGCCAGTTCGCCCGCGACGGGTGTTGCGGGGGATTCGGGCTCCAGAGTGGCGGCGATACGCAGCAGGAGATCTCCTACCCCTACCTCCAAGCCTCCGGCGACGTTCTCGAGTACTTTGGAGGATGGGTCCTTCTCGCCGCGCTCTATCTCAGCGAGGTAAGAGACGGAAACGTGGGCGCCTTCGGCGACCTGCCGCAGGGTAAGCCCGCGTTCGGTGCGTAGCGCCCTCAGCGTCTCCCCGATGGCCGAGAGCAAATCCGCCTTCCTCTGTACCGGGTGGATCTCCACGGTCTTCATGGCAACAGATTCTATACCCCGTAAGACGAAAGAGGCAACCCACCCGCCAGCGCCTTGACGATTTGCACCTGTTCGGCGTCTACCTCCGGCGTCGCGTACGGCGTCTCCATCACCACCGGTACGTTGGGCAGCTCCGCGAAGAACTCCTCCCACGCCGCACTCGGGATCCGACCCTCCCCTATCCTCTCGTGCCCGTCTCGGTGGCTCCCCAAAGCGTTCCTGGCGTCGTTTAGGTGCAAAAGCGCGATGCGATCTCCTAGAGCGTCCTTCAGTTCCCCCGCGACCTCCCTGGCGCCTTCGGGCGTCGAAAGATCGTAGCCCGCAACGTACGCGTGCGCCGTGTCCACGCATGCCCGCGCCCCGGCCTCCCTCGCCACCTTGGCTAAAGCGCCGAACGTGGAGCACAACTGCGTCCCCGCCCCAACCGAGTTCTCGACCAAAGGTTCCGCCGCCCCGTCACCGGCCAGCTCCCGTGCCCGGTTCAACCCTTCGACGAGCCTTTTTGAGCCCTCCTCCTCTCCGCTTTCCGCATGGCTGCCGGCATGGACCACGACGAGATCGGCGCCTAAAGAGCTCGCCGCAGCGAGTTCTGCCGACAAGGACTTCGCCGAGCGCTCCCGGTGATCGGGGTCGGGGGAAGCGAGGTTTATGAGGTACTTGGCATGCACGACCACGGGCGAGAGGCCGACCTCCCGGACGCCCCTCACGAAGGTTTCGGCGTTCGGGCGCGGCGCTGGCACCGCCCAGCTCTGGGGGTTCGAGACAAAGATCTGGACCGTCTCCAGCCCTTGCTCCTGCGCGAGCCGCAGAGTCTTCTCGAACCCGCCCGAGGTAGGCAGGTGTCGCCCTACCCTGTTCGTGCGAGCTCTTCCTGTTGTGTCAGTCATGGGGCGGATTCTAGCGGGCGTCCGACGAGGCCGCCGTGAGAGATATAATCTTTTCGAGGTTCGTTAAGCACGGAGGGAGAAGACCGCATGGCCGTCGAAGGCAAAGTTGCAAAGATTTTGGGCAAGGGCGAGGTCGTCCTGAACCGGGGCCGTGAACACGGCGTCAGGCAGGGGATGATTTTCGAGATCTTCGCCCCCGAGGGCGAGGAGGTCTGGGACCCAGACACCGGCGAGACTTTGGGGATGGTGGAGGACGTGAAGGCGAAGGCCGAGGTCACCGAGGTCAAGGAGAGGCTCGCTGTCGCCCGCATCTTCGAAGCCGACTCGCCCTTCGGCGCCGCGGGGTTCGCCGAGGTGCAGGAGAACCTCCAGCGCATGTTTCAGCAGATGTTCGGCGAGAACGTCCAGGTTCAGGGCTTCGGGCAAGGGACTGGCGGCGGCCCCGATCTGGAGAGCATGTTCGGCGGGCCTCTGGAGGACGTGACCAAGGTCCAGGTCGGCGACGTCGCCCGCGAAATCAAACGCCGCTAGAGCGCCGGCCCTTGGCCTCCCCCCGCCTCCCGGTAACGTTCGGCCTCATCGTCGCCAACGTGCTGGTGTACCTACTCGTGGCCGCCCAGGGCGCGGCCGTAGGGGTACCGCTCGGCAATGGCCTCTTGCGTCAGCCGGGGGATATCCTAATCCTGGGGGCGCTCGTGCCGGCTTTCGTGGCGGATGGCGAGGCGTGGCGCCTCCTGACGAGCGCGTTTTTGCACTCGGGCTTCGTGCACCTGGCGACGAACATGATCTCGCTCTATTTCCTTGGCTCCTTCGCGGAGGCCTCCTTCGGGCGGGGCCGCTTCTTCGCGCTGTACTTTATAAGCGGGATCGCAGGCGGGCTCGCGTACCTGTACTTCGGCTCCTTCAACGCCCCGGCGGTCGGGGCGTCGGGCGCCATCTTCGGCCTTTTGGGTGGCGTCTTCGGGTTCGCCATCAAGCGTGGCACCTTCTCGACGCGAAACCCGGTGATCAGCCAGCTCCTCTTCCTCACCGCGATCAACCTGTTCTTGGGTTTCACGTTCCCAGGCGTGAGCAACACCGCCCACATTGGCGGCCTCGTGGGGGGCCTGGTCTTCGGCTACCTCATGGCCCCGACGGTCTACTCCCGAAAAAGGTTCGTCACCGCGTCCCCTATCATGCTCGCCTTCGGCCTCGAAGCCCTCCTTCTGGCCGTTTGGTACCTCTACTTCGTCTGAGTCGTCCCTCGGAAGCTTCAGATAGCACCGCTAACCACCCAGAACGCTCATGAGAACGATGGTGGTTATAACGAGCGTTGCGGCAAAGAGAACGCCGATGACACTGTCGGGGGGTTCGGCCTGGGCCTCCGGGAGCAAGTGAGCGGCCCCCACGTAGGCCAGCACACCCCCGGCGACGCCGATCAGCAAACCGAGAGTTCCTTCACCCGGTACGGGCAAGGCCACGGTCAAAGCCGCCGCGAACGGGATCGCGAGTCCCAAAGCCACCGTCGTCCGCACCACCCGAGCACCGGACGCACGCGCAGCCACGAGGACCGCGGCAAGCGAGATCCCGACCGGCACCTGATGGACGAGGATGCCCAAGCCTACGAGCCCGGAGGTGATCGCGGACGCCTCGGCGCCGACACCCAGGACGAAACCATCGGCGAGGTTGTGGATCGCCAACCCCAGGACGAACTGCCCTAAAGCATGCTTGCGGACGCGCTCCTCTAGCGAGTGGTGCGTGTGGGCGCGGGTGAGCGCCTCGGTCAAGAACAAAAGGGTGAAACCTCCTACGAACCCCGCGATCGCCGGTTCTCCGGCGAGTTCTAATCCCTCGGGGAAGAGATCCGCGAACGCCAGAGCAAGCAGTAGCCCGGCCGCGAAGGCAGCCGAATAAGATCGACCTTTTGCCCTAAGCTCCCTGCCGAGCAGGGCCAGAAGGCTCGCCGCCGAAAAGCCTACCGCCGCAAGCACGGCCACGAGGACCGCGTTCACCGACGCGACCTCCCATACCCTACATAGGTGCTCTCGAGCAACATCGCCCCGACCCGCCGTCTCCTTATCTGCACGCCCCGCACCGTCCGTAGACCTCCAGGCTGTGGGCCCGTATTTCGAAGTCTGCGCTTTTCGGGGGCAGAAGTTCCGGGTCGAGCGGGCACTCGTCGAACTCGGAGATGTCGCCGCAGGATTCGCAGATCATGTGGTGGTGGTGGTCCCGGGCGAGCTCATAGCGCGCCCCGTCCCCCAAGTCCAGGCGGCGCACGATCCCGAGCCCGCCCAACAGGTCCAGCGCGCGGTACACCGTTACTAACCCGACCTCTGGGCACCGCACCCGAATCTCCTCGAGGCTCTGATGCTGCTCCTCAGCGAGCGCACGCAACACCGCCACACGTTGCGGCGTTGCTTTGTACCCCCGCCCCCGCATCCTCCCGATCGCCGCTTCCAGCATAGCTACCGCCCTCGTTAATCGAAAAAATTTTTCATTTAACTGCGAAGGTTAGCAACCTCGCGGATCTCCCTCAAGGGCTGACTTCAGCCGTCTGCTGGTTTTCGGGGCGAGCCGCGACCGGTGCCGGCGTGGCGCAAGAAGAGGATTAGGGCGAAGGTGAGGGCGAGGGTGCTGGCGACAAAGAGGTTGCCGCGGATGGCGTTGGCGACGCTCTCGCCGCCGATGAGGAACGCATCGTCCACGCGCAACGTCTCCACGAAGAAGCGCCCCAAAGAATATAGGCTCACGTAGAGCAGGACGATGTCGCCGTTCTTGAGGCTGCGCGCGAAGCGGCGGGCGACGAAGAGGAGGATGAGGCAGACGAGGACGTCCCAGACCGACTCGTAGAGGAACGTCGGGTGGAATGCCTCGGTATCCGCGAAGCCCCGGGGCCTGTTTTCGGGGGCTATCTCTATGGCCCAGGGGAGATCCGAGGGGCGGCCGAAGAGCTCCTGGTTGAAGTAGTTGCCCCAGCGGCCCACGGCCTGGGCGAGGACGACCCCGGGAGCAACGGCATCGGCCAAGGCCAGGGGGTTCACGCCGCGGACGCGGGCGAAGATAAGGAGGCCCAAGAAACCCCCGATCACGGCGCCGTAGATTCCGAGTCCACCGTTCCAGACCTCGAAGATGCCGGGGAAGAACGGGTATGGGCTGCCGTCGTAGAGATCGTAGTCGGTGATCACGTGGTAGGCCCTCGCCCCGATAAAACCGAGCGGCAAGACGAAGAACAGGCCGTCGACCGCCAAGGCGGGTTCGTAGCCCTTGCGACCAAGCTCGCGGGCGGCGACCCAGGTCGCGAGTCCTATCCCCAAGGCGATAAACAACCCATAGTAACGCAGGGAGAAAGGTCCGGCCTCGAAGATCACCGGCGATGGCGGGCTGGGAAGCGTGAGTGCCAGCGCGTACGACAAAGGAGCTCCTCGACCCTAACCGGCGGTAGCGTCTTCCGGCGGACGGCCCGCGATACGACCCGTCTGCTCCGGGTCATCCTCCTGAGGGTTCTCCTCCGAAGACGAGCTGCTCGAGGAGGAGCTTTCGATGCCGTGATGGGCCTCGAGGATGGCCCGTGCCGCTGGGCCGGCGGTGACCTCGCTGCCCTGCTCGAAGGAGCCGCCGCCATCGATCATCACGAGTACCACCAGGGGATTCTCCTGGTTCTCGGCCCAGCCGATAAAGAAGTTCACCGGATCCTTGCCCCACATCTCACCGGTTCCTGTCTTGCCGACCACAGGCAGCTTCGAGCCCTGAAAGATATTCTCGGCGGTCCCGCCCCTGCCGGTGACCAGCCTCATGCCCTGGACCGTATTCTCGAGGGTTTGTGGGCTGACGTTGAGCGAGCCCTGAGGCTCCGGAGAGATCCTCTCCACCAGCTCTCCGTTCTGGTCCCGGATATCAAGGCCCACGTGCGGTGTCACGAGGGTGCCGCCGTTCTGGATCGCGGCGTAGGAGCGAGCGAGTTGCAACGGGCTAACCAAAAGGTCGCCCTGGCCGATGGAGAGGTTGACCCACCGGCCCACGGTCCAAAGCTTGTCGTCGGGGGTGCCTCCGGCCTCCTCCTGCCACTCGCGGGTGGGGACCCGCCCGGCGATCTCCCCGGGGAGGTCCACGCCGGTTGGTTCGCCGAAACCGAACTGCTGGTAGTACTTGGGCAACAGGTTCTCGTCGTCGGTGCGGTTCCACATCCAGTCGGCGACCTGAAAGAAGAACTTGTTATTCGAATCCCCCAAAGCCTGAGCGTAGTTCTGGGTACCGTGGGGTCCTAGAGCCCAGTACTTGGGGCTGTTCTCACGCCAGCTCTGCCAGCAGCCAGATGCGGCCCCCGCAGGGCGCCAGCACTCGCCTGTGTCGGTAACGGTCGTCCCGGGGCCGATGGCGCCCTGCTCGAGGCCTGCCATCCCGGTGAAGACCTTGAAAGTCGAGGCGCCGGGATAGCCCCCGCCGACGGCCCGGTTCGTGAACGGGGCATTCGCCTCTTCGCTCATCAAGTACTCGTATAGCTGGGTCTCTTGGGTACCCGTAATTCCGCCGACGAACATCTGCGGGTCGAAGGTCGGCCGGCCCGTCATCGCCCGGATCTCGCCGGTCTTGGGGTCCATGGCGACGACCGCCCCGCCCGTCCCCGAGAACCCATTGGACTGGGCCCGCTCGATCGCCGCGTCGAGCTCTTCTTCTGCCGTCTTTTGCAGCTCCATGTCCAGGGTGAGCCTGACGTCTTTGCCCGGAACGGGGTCGGTGGTGCGGGCCGGTTGCCCGAGCTCGGGGATCTCTTCGGCCCTCCCGTCGTAGCGCTGACCGTCGGCCTTGCGAACGGTCACCTGCCGTCCCAGAGCGTCCACGTTGTACACCTTCTCGCCCGGCTCACCGCGCAGGATCTCCTCGTACGCCAGCTCGATACCATTCTTGCCGACGACGGCGTCGTTCCCCAGGCCCTCGAAGGTGCTTTCTTCGAGCTCCTCTTCCGTGACCGCCCCCGTGTAGCCCAAGACGTGGGAGGCTAACCACGTGTTTGGATAGTTTCGGACGTAGTCGTCGTTAATGACGAGGCCGTTAAACTCCTCGGTCCGCTCGCTGACGTACATGACGTCCTCGCGGTCCGCGTTCTCCTTGACGAGCATCGGGCTGTACTGGTTGTTCGACTGAAGCGCGGCGTCGTAGTTCGCGAGAACCTCCTTTTTGTCGGCGTCGAGGATGTCGGCGAGCTCTTCGACCTTCTCGCGGGGGATGGCGTTGGGCACTATGGTGACGTTGAGACCCGGGACGTTGTTCGCTAGGACCTCGCCGTCTCTGTCGTAGATCACGCCGCGCTGCGCCGGTATCTTGACCTCCCGGGTCTGGGTGGCCTGAGCAGCGTTGGCGTTCTCGGTACCGGTCAGGACCTGCAGGTGCCACAGCCTGAAGCCCAAGACCAAGAAAAAGGCCGAGACGAGCATCGCGAGCGCCACGATCCGCACCTGCATCCTCGCCCGCGAGATCGGGAGCCCCGCCTCCTTTTTCTTCGGACTTTTCCTGTTGTCGGGCTCCCATCCGCGCCTGACTTTCACCGGTGACTCGAGCACTAGTTATCCCCCCCAAAAAGCCGTCTATGAGCTATCGCGCCCATTAAGCCACCTTCTCGGCCTGCACGATCAGGCGCTGGGCATAGTCTGGCAGCGTGCACGTCTGGAGCGTCAAGACGTCCTTGCCCTCGACCGGCTCGGTGACGGAGAGGTCGGTCGGGCCGACGGAGTCGCTCTTGAATACCCTGTAGGTGTACTCGTTGCCGTCGGCGTCGGTGACGATGACCTCGTCGCCATTCTCCAGCTTGTCCAGGTCGTAGAAGGCGAGGAAGCTGGGCGTGCCCGGGTAGCCGAGGCGGTGGCCGGCGAGGTACACGTTCGCCCCCGCCTCCCACGGAAAGCCGGTGCCCTCGAGGTGCATGGCGGTGTAGTTTTTGAGCTTCTCTTCGTCGTCTCCTTGACCACTGGGTACCTCGGCGCCGTCGGCGAGCCTCGTCATCTTCGGGACGGTGAGGGTGAGCGTCTTGTCCTCGGGACCACTCGTCTTCCCGGTGGCCTGCGTGTTCTCCTCCAGTATGGGTACGTTGAAGTCCCGCGCCCCGTCGGGCTCCGAGTCGCCGCGCGTGCCAG
Source organism: Actinomycetota bacterium (assembly GCA_030862075.1). Classification (GTDB taxonomy): domain Bacteria; phylum Actinomycetota; class Rubrobacteria; order Rubrobacterales; family Rubrobacteraceae; genus Rubrobacter_F. The sequence goes on from JALZEL010000372.1 coordinate 10,129, forward strand.
GACCTAGGAAGAAAGTGGCGATCAAGGCCGAGCCCGCCCCGATCAGGGCCAGGCTCACCAGGCTCAAAACTATGTCCTTGACGCGCACTCATCCTCCCGATTTGGGCTCCTAAAGTTCGTTTCGAAGTACCCGCTCCGACCGCAACACATTGTATCCGATAAACCGCCGTCTACTAGCCTCGGCGCCACCGAAAGGCCCCGAAAGTAAGGACGAACCCAGGTTACTCCTCGACCACGAAGAACTTGCGGGCCGCCACCTCATCCCTTTCGCCCGAACCTCCATGTCCTCCCCGCTCGGCAGCTCCTCGACGCTCAGGTACACGAAGACCGCTTCGGGCGGCCTCTCCAAGCGGCCCACGTTCGGCGGCGGGTAGAGGCTGTTCTCCGCGTTCACGGTAACGTCCCGAGCGCCGGGGGAGGAGATCGTCTCCCCCAGAGAAGTTCTCCGACCTCAAGAAAGCCTCGCCGCCTAAAGCCAGCGCGAACAGAGGACAACGCCGATCCGCGCCCTTCGTGGTTGTGTTGGGGAGCACGCTCATCCCTCCTCCCCCATCGCGACGCTTCCCCCAGAAGCCTTGCCTCCGAGCGTGCGGGAGCGTCTCCAGAGAAGTAGAGTCGCGGCGTTGTGCAGGACATGGGCGGTCATAGGGGCCAGAAGCCCGCCCGTCCATTCGTAGAGAAACCCGAACAAAAAGCCTGCCGCGACGGCCCAGAGGCTCCATACGAGGTACCGGCGGTCGGGACCTACATGGAGGACGCCGAAGAGGAGCGAGGTTAGCACGAGACCGAGCACGGGTTGCAGCGCCCCCCGGAAAAAAGCCTCCTCCCCCACCCCGGAGAATACCGAGACCAGGACGAGATATCGCCCTTTAGCGCCGTCCACGAGGAGCGGGGCGAGCTCGTCGGAGAGCCGGCGGAGCACGGGCAGCAGGCGGTAGAAGAAGATACTCAAAGCCACGGTGCCACAGGCGGTCGCCGTACCCACGGCGAGACCGAAGGGCATCGAGTAGCCCAGCGCGAATGCATCCCCACCCCTAACCCCGTTCAAAACCACGGCCGCGGAGAGAAGGGCCGTGTAGAAGACGGCTGCAAGACCTACGAAACGGCGCCCCATTCGCTTTCAGGCGGCGGGCCGGTCTGCACGAACAACCATAGTACGCTATTGTACCGGAGACGCCAGGCCGCTTAGGCCCCGGCAGGCGATAATAAAGGAAACAGGGAGAGCGGTATGGACGAGTCGATCTTCAAGGCCTACGACATCCGGGGCGTCTACCCCGACTCTCTGAACGAGGATGTGGCTCGACAAATAGGACGCGCCTACGTCAACTACCTTGAGCTTTCGGGCTCCCGCGTGATCGTCGGGCGCGACATGCGCCTCTCTGGTGAGGCTCTGGAAGGGGCGTTTATCCAAGGCGTGAACGAGGCCGGGGCGGACGTTCTGGACATCGGGCTCGTCTCCACGGACGCTCTGTACTTCGCGGTCGGGCACCTCGAAGAATCAGGTGGGGCCATGATTACGGCCTCCCACAATCCCAAGGAGTACAACGGCTTTAAACTTTGCCGCGAGAACGCCATCGCCCTCTCGGGGGAGGAGGGCATCTTCCAGATCCGGGACCTCATCACCTCCGGCAAATTGCCCGAGCCGAGCGACACCCCCGGCTCCGTCGAGGAGGGCGACGTAGCGGTGGACTACGCCAAGCACTGCCTCTCCTTCATAAACACGGAGGACCTACGACCCCTGAAGATAGTCGTGGACGCGGGCAACGGCATGGCGGGTAAGATGCTCCCTCCCATCTTCGAGAGGCTGCCCTTCGAGGTGGTACCGATGTACTTCGAGCTTGACGGCTCCTTCCCGAACCATCCACCCAACCCCATAGACCCCGAAACCATGGAGGACCTCCAGCAGAAGGTTATCGACGAGGGCGCGGACTTCGGGGTCGCCTTCGATGGGGACGCCGACCGGTGCTTCATCGTGGACGAGAACGGGACGACGGTCTCCGGGGACTTGCTCGCCACCCTCGTCGCCAAGAACGTTCTCGAAAAAGAGTCCGGGGCGACGATCATCTACAGCGCGGTCTGCTCAAAGGCGCTCCCCGAGCTGGTGCGACGCGAGGGCGGCAAGCCCATCCGCACCAAGGCGGGGCACTCGATCATCAAACCCCAGATGCGCAAGAACGACGCCGCCTTCGGCGGGGAGCACTCCGGGCACTTCTACTTTAGGGACAACTACTTCGCCGACTCGGGGATCATCGCTATGCTCACCGTCGCCGAGCTCGTCGCCCGCCAAGACAGCCCCCTCTCCGAACTCCTCGACCCCATAGACCCCTACGTCCGCTCCGGCGAGATCAACTCCGAGGTCGAAGACCAGTCCGCTACCCTAGAAAGAGTCGAAAACCACTACGCCGAACGCGACGGCGCCGAGATAGACCACCTCGACGGCCTCACGGTGGGCTTCGGGGACTGGTGGTTCAACCTGAGGCCCTCAAACACCGAACCCCTGCTCCGCCTGAACGTCGAGGCCAAAGACCGCGAGACCATGGAACGAGAGCGCGAGGAACTGCTCGACCTCATTCGAGGTTGAGAGCGCTCGGGCATCAGGTTTCAGCCGTCGGCTACTGGCCCGTAAAGAGGAGCAAGCGCGAAGGAAAGCGCCCCCGCCGCGAACGGCGGGGGCGTTTGGGTTCTAAACGTCGCCCCTACTGGGAAGGCTACTGATCCCGCGGGGGAGGCAGGTCCTGGCCGGCGGCCTTGTCGCCCCTGGTCGGGGCGTCAGGGTTGACGGTGATGAGGTTTCGGACCTCGCGGACGCCCTCGATCTGCTCGGTGATCTCGCCTACCGCCCGCTTCTCCTCCTCGGAGGTCGCCTGGCCCCGGATGTCGGCCACATCGTCGTTGACCTCGACGTTGAGGTGCGCTAGGTGCATGGTGCGAGGGTCCTCACCGATGCGGGTCCGGATGCGATTCTCGATCTCCTCGTGCTGCACGGGTATCTCCGGCGGTCCCGAATCGTGCCGCCGGCCGATGAGCGGCCCGGAGGAAGGATCCGAGTACTCCCGCTCGGTGCCGGTGCGGTTCGGATCTTCCGGCCGTTGAGGTCGAGCGGGGTCGGAAACCGCACCCGCGGGTGAACTACCCACCGCGGTCCCGGTCGGGGTTCCAGAGCCCCAGGTCTCGTCACGCTGGCCGGCGGAGCTGCCCGAACGGGCGACGAGGGCGCCGACCGCGAACCCGGCGAAGGCGAAGATCCCGTACTTCAAGAAACGGGTGCTGGCAGGCTCTCTGGGAGTTACGGCCCGCACACCGCCCCTGAGCGCCCTCTTGCCCGCACCACGAGCCGCTTTGCGCGCCACCTTACCCCGTGCGCTGCCGCCGAGCAGCGTCCTGCCCGCGCCGCCAACCGCCTTGCCCGCGCCTCGGGCCACCCCCTTACCGGCCTTGGCTCCCAACACGGCTCCTGTTGCTTTCCTCTTGCTGACCATCCACGACCTCCATGGTTCTCTAGCCTGACTGGGTGATTTTTCCAATACCCGAAACGGCGTTCCGGAAAACAACGGTCCCGGACTGGCCGCCGGGCAACCCCATCTTGTTCACCACGTCTCGGACGCCCGGTACCTAGCGGGCCACCTCCTTGATGACATGACGTTCCCACGGTTCTCGAGCGCAGCTGTGCAGGGTTACGACGAAAGAACAGGAGCTAACGTTCGGTCGCGAGAGGCCGCGCGCTTTCGCGGTCCGGCCTAAGGAGCACCTCACGAGTTGTACCAGGAGAGCGTTGTTAGCGACGACCGTGCCAGAGGACTGGGGAGCGCTACTCCTCGGGCCTATCTTCGGGACGCAGCTTGGGGCCTAGGGTGAGCTTCCGGTAGCGCAAGCGGCGCTCGTTCAGCGACTCCTCGAACTCGGCCTCGCGAGAGAACTCTACCCTGCCCGTGGCCGCGGCCTCGACGAGGGCGATGAGATCCTCCTTCTCGCTCGGTGAGAGACCGTCGGTATCGAGGTCGCGTTCCTCCTCACGTTCGAAGAGCCTGACGCACCGGGCGAAAGAGACGAAGATGCTGCACGGCTCGGGGCAGGGGATCTCGCCCTCCCCCCGGTCCATCTTTAGGGGCGTGCCCTCGCCCACGTCCCAGAGGGTCTTCTTGAGGCACACCGAATCCTCGCAGCACGCTCTCGCGGCGTTTTGCACCCCCTCGTCGGAGAGGCGCTGGACGCGCTTGTAGAT
>JALZEL010000082.1 GCA_030862075.1 Actinomycetota bacterium
AACTACCCGCGTGTAAGGGAAGCTTTGGAGAAGAATATACGGGACGCGGAGCAGAAGATGGTGTTACTCTCTGCCTTCCGGGATAGCCTCCTCTCCTACCGTTTGCGGTTTGAGGAAAAAGAGGATCAAGGCCAGCTTTAGATAGTGGTGCCTGCCCCCACAAAACGGCCGGAGCCGCTAGAGAGACGAAGGACCTCGAGAAACATCCCCTCGCCTGCTGAAGAAGAAGTAGAGCACCAGCCCTATGATCACAACCAGCGCGAGGTTGCCCAGTTGCCTCTATTCACTCAGTTGCCGCCAAATTGAGATTCTCGAAAATCCAAAAGAGGAGACAGCCTTACGCAGTCCCTGTGTCCAGAACCTAAACTTCGAAAGGGATGCTATTGCAACAAGCGTACGAGGATCAGAACCAGCACGATTATGATTAGGGCAAACACCAGAACTCTCCCAAGTTCGAACGCGCTGCGGCGGTCGTATCTGGACCTCCTATTTCTTCTGTGCCCCATAGTTTCGCTACCTGCTCCCTTGTCGTAGGCGAGGCCTCCCGTGAACGTCTCATTCTAACCTCGGTGGTCCCCTAGAGGCGACCGAGGCAGAGCTGCCCCCGCAACCGATTTCTTCTTCTACTCCACGAGATCTTCAGCGTGTGATCCATACTAGCTAGCTGCCGCCGCATTATCCTTGTGGCTGTTTCCCTCTCCTTACTGTCCCACCGAGCCACAGGATACGGGAAAGGGCTAAAGAGCGTGTTAAGCGCGGGAGAACTTTAGATTAAATCATCTTCTGTGGCTTCCCCAAAACCAGGGGCCGGGGTCCCGTAGTACCCCGGCCCTTTTTCTGAACGCTCCGTGCTCAGCCAGACGTGATCCAGGCGGCGGGTGCGAACGTAGGATGCGTGTAGTAGGCAAGCAACGATGAGTAGTAAGGAGTGTATATATGCCTTTGGTCCAACGTTTCGCCCAAGTGCTGGGGGCGGTTTACCTGCTGGTAGGGATCGTCGGGTTCGTCCCGCCGCTGTTGGTGGGGAGTGTGCCCGGCGCCCTCGGGCCTTTCACGGGGTTCTTGCTGGGCCTCTTCGCCGTCAACTGGTTCCACAGCTTGGCACATCTAGCGATCGGGGCGGCGGGACTAGCCGTCCACAGGAGCTTTTCGGGCTCCAAGGCCTACGCCCTGGCGCTCGGCATAGCTTACGCGGCGCTGTTTTTGCTGGGGATACTCTCCGGGGAAGTGGTTACCCTCGGAGGGCTGCTGCCGCTCAACGGGCTAGACGACGTTCTGCACGTACTGACGGCCCTGGTGGCGTTCACGGCTTACTTTACGGCCCGGCTACCCGAGCCCGAACAGGGTGCTGCTCAACCCCGCGCTTAGGGCAAGCGAAGCTTCGAGTACTTGAGGCCAGGCCGGGGTCCTTACTCTGTAGGGGCTCCGGCCTTTTTTCTGCGCATTTCTGTACAACTGGGGGGAGCAGTGTGCTCAAAAGTTGGAGCCGCGACCGGATGGATCGGGGGAGGCTAGGCCGATGAGCGATAATAACTCTACAGGCGGACCATAAACTGATCAACTTATGAGCACGTCAAAAGACTACGAATTTGTAACGATTTGGCAGCTAGAGGCGCCAATCCAAGAGATATGGGAAGAGATCTCCCACCCTAAACGCTGGCCAGGATGGTGGAAAGGTGTAGAGAGCGTTACCGAACTTAGACCAGGGGACGAAAACGGCGTTGGCAGCCTGCACCGCTGCGTGTGGAAGAGCCGGTTACCTTACGAACTAGCTTTCGATATACAGACGACCTGGGTTGAATCCCCCGTTGCGGTTGAAGGCGTCGCTAGAGGGGAGCTGGAAGGTACAGGCCGCTGGCGGCTCTTTTATGAAGACGGGATTACGACCGTGCGCTATACGTGGAAGGTGCGTACGACGAAACCCTGGATGAACCTGCTGGCGCCGCTTGCTCGGCCGATCTTCGAGTGGAACCATGACGTAATTATGCGGCAGGGGGGCGAAGGGCTGGCGCGTTTGTTGGATGTCCGGCTGGTGAGGGTAGAAGGGACCCATCAAAGCCAGGAAGCTCTTGTGAGGGGGCTTATCTTTGGTTTAAAGGCGTTTCCATTCCTGGTGGGTGCACTACTCGTGCTGCGCCCGGCTCTTCTGTCTAGGCTGCTTACTTATCTTAAGGCAAGAGACTATTGAGCTGCTCTCGTTAGGAGTAGTTGGCTGCCAGGCTCCTAGTTAACCGCGTGAAGCAAGCTCTGCTGCTGGGCTTGATCTTTTGAGGCCATCCGAGCGAAGACCGTGACCTGCATCCCGGCCCTCTTTTTATACCCTCCTGCTTCTTGAGTTTCCCGAGAAGACCTCTCCCTGGCGATTTCCTAGAAGCCCTTAGAGCCGACAACCCGCCTGTCGCTTTCGGGCATAGAGGCAGCGGGGCAGCCCCTACGTCTAGCACCACCAGTCCTTAGGCTATGGTTTTGCGGGTGTCGGCAAGCGCCCAGACTTCCCGCCCTTACTTCCTACCGCCCGGCCCGGAGAGCGTTTCGCTCAGCATAACCGTGTCGGTTATGGCGGGGGTCGCCGGGTAGCAGCGGGAGCCTGCCTAAGGCGACACGAGCACGAGCCCCGCTTCACCAGACTGGGCTTCTTTGTGCCCGCGAACCGTCAATCCTACCCATAGCGGTTTGCAGAGCAGATGAACCGCAACACCACGGGCATGCTAACGCTTGCTCAGGAGGCGTTCTCGGCAAGTAGTACGCACTGACGCTGCTGATGGTCCAATAACAGGGCAAACCGCTGTAATCTCGCGTTCGGGTTCTTCTAGGCTCCGCCCTCCGGCTGCCTGGGCAGGTCTCCGAGGTCCACGCCCTCCCTGACCAGGGCTATCGCCGTGCCTTGCGGGTACAAGAAGCCGCTCTTCGGGTTCCGCCAGGCGACCTTGCCTTCGCGTTCGATCTTCTCCCATCCGGCGCTCTCCAGCTCGCGTTGCTCAACTTCCTTGTCGATCCGCTCGACCGTGGGTTCTTCCCTCCGCGGCTCTTCGTCGCTGCTCATGCCACGCCTCCTTCCCGATTGCTATTTATTACTGACTCGTGAGCGCGTTGCCCTGATCGGTCAACAGGGCGCCCAGTTGCGACAGCTTATCGGCGACCGGAGCCCCGACGTCGCTTTCGGCCACCGCCTGGACCTGCTCTCCCAGCGTCACCATCAGTTGGCCCACCGCGGCCGGGTCGAAGTCGCCCGCCAACAGCTGAATTCTCAAGTCGGCGAGGTTCTCTGCTATGGGTAGAAGCTCGGGGCTTTCGGAAGCCGCCAGCCTCTGCTCCCAGGTCTCGATCACCCGCAGCCCCGCCTCGATGTTGGGTCGTTGTACCCCGCCTTGCAGGAACGCCACGGCTTGGTCGAGGCCGATGTCGAATTCGTTGGTTGCCATAATGTTCGTCTCCTTTCGGTCGGACTGCCGCAGCGTTCCCCGGTGTTGTCCGAGGGCAAGTCCGGGACACGCGGCGCCCGCGGTTAGATGCGGTTTTCGCACTTCCCGGCTTGTGGGGCGACCGCCTCTGCATAATGGGGGTTACCGGTAGTATTTGCTGCCGGTAGAAGCCGACCATCCCAGTTTAAGGATGGCCTTCTTCGGCGAGGACCTCTTCGGCCCAGCCCAGAGCCGCGTTTGTGGCGGGGAAGCCAACGGTGGTAAGGGCGAGGACAATGGTGTGCAGGATCTCCTCCTCCGCAACACCTACTCCGAGGAGCTTGCGGACGTGGGAGCGGACGGCTCCTTCCGACTCCGCGCCGACGGCTATGCCAAGCTTTACGAGGCGCCGCTCCTTTTCGCCCAAAGGTCCCGCTTCGTGCTCCGCGGCACCCAAAGCGTCGAAGGCCTCCTTGACCACCGGGTAGCGGTGCTCGAACTTTTGATACACATTGGGCAGATAGTCCGTCATGCTCTCTACTCCCGTCTTCCGAACGTCGCCCCGAATGCTACCAGCTATTTCAGCGACCAGCGGACGACCATTGGCTTCCGGGCGTAGTGGTTTCGCGGGGATGGAGTACCATATGTGGTGAGCGGTGCAAGGCTTTCGGGGACGGGTTAACCTTTGCCCATGGCGGTGAACTTGACGGACCGACGCGGGG
>JALZEL010000378.1 GCA_030862075.1 Actinomycetota bacterium
GCCCTTGTTTTGCTCGGCGCCCATCATTCTCTTATGCTCCTCTTCTCATTCCTGCCTATCCTATTTTGACCTCATACTAACATCACTTAGATCAAGCCTCACACATACCCCGAGGAGGTTGCCTCTACCCTACCGAACGGAGCCTCCTTAAAGAATCCCTCCGCACCGCTCGGCCGCAAGCCAGCTAGGACGAGGCCCGCGGTGGTACGGGGAGATCCCGTCGCGGTGGCGGTGTCGCTCTTGCCCGGAGAGTAGCCCCTCTATTTACCGGATTGCAGACAAGGCTAGTCTTCTCGGAAACCCGGCATAGCCCCGGTCCTATAGGTATTTCACAGGCTTGCGCTTTCCATAGCGGCTTCCCGCAGCCGTTCCACGTCACGCGCCGGCGGCGCGCCGAAGAGCCTCTTGTACTCACGGGTGAACTGCGAGACGTCGCCGTAGCCCACGCGGTGGCCGGCGCTCGAGGCGTCGAGGCCCTCGCCGAGCATGAGGCGGCGGGCCTCTTGGAGCCGCACCCGCTTCTGGAACTGCAGGGGGCTCATCGCTGTGACCGCCCTGAAGTGGTGGTGGAAGCCCGAGACGCTCATACCGACCTCCCTGGCTACGTCCTTGACTCGGAGCGGCCGGTCGAAGTCCTCACGGAGCCGCTCCAGGGCCCTGCCGATGCGGTGGGCGTGGCCGCCGAGGGCCGCGGTGTGGCGGAGCCGGCCGGCCTGCTCCCCTATAAGGAGCCGGTAGACGATCTCCCGGGTGATGAGCGGCCGGAGGAAGCGGGCCTTGTCGACGGGCGAGTCCTGGAGCCTGACGAGCCTTAAGACGGCGTCCAGCAGGCCAGCGTCCAGCGGGCTCACATCCATGGCCCTCACGGCGGCGTGGTCCCTGGGCGGGGGATGGCCGGCCTCGACCAAGACGGAGCCTACAAGGGCGGGGTCGAGCCTGAGGACGACGCCCAGGTACGGCCGCTCCTCCGACGCCTCGGTGACCCGGCCCGCGACGGGCAGCGCGGCGGCGGTGACGAGGTAATGATTGGGGTCGTACCGGTAGGGCTCGTCGCCCAGGAGGATCTCCTTGCTGCCTTGCGCGATCACGCAAAAGGCAGGCGTGGACACGCCGTGCCCCAGCTCCGTTGGCGAGGATGAGCGAGCGAGGTACAGCCCCTCTAGCGTCTCGACCGTCCCATCTTCTCGGACGGCCCGCGCGATGCGCTCGACTAGCTCGTCACGGCCGGCTTGAGCCCTGGGCTCTTCGCTCCCCGAGGCCGGGCGGTCCATCAAATCCATAGCATCCTCCTCACCCGCTCCAACATCACCTAACTTTAGAATTTGCAGGATAGTACAAAACGTTTGGACGATCATCATAACGTCCCGCGCATAAGTACTCCTATAATCGGCGCCAGACAGAGAAATTGTACCCTGGACTTCAGGATCAACTTGGACTTTCGTCCAAAAGGAGATCCGACTTCGGTAGGGCGCGAAGCCGGCCTGCTGAGGACGAGACGAGGAGGAAGACCATGCAGACGACTGTTCTGAACAATGGCGTGGAAATGCCTCTTCTGGGTTTTGGCGTCTTCCAGATACCGGATGCCGAAGAGTGCGAAAGAAGCGTCTACGAAGCGATACGCACGGGCTACCGTCTGATCGATACGGCGGCTGCGTATGGCAATGAAGAGGCCGTCGGCGACGCCATCAAGAGAGCAGGTGTGCCAAGGGAGGAGCTGTTCGTCACCACCAAGCTCTGGGTCGAGGATGCCGGGGACGAACGCACCAAGCGGGCGTTCGAAAGATCGTTGCAGCGGCTGCAACTGGAGTACCTGGATCTCTACCTGATCCACCAGCCCTTCGGGGACGTCTATGGCGCCTGGCGTGCAATGGAAGAGTTGTACCGGCAAGGCAGGACGCGGGCCATCGGGGTCAGCAACTTCCAACCCGACCGGTTGATGGACCTGATAGTGCACAACGACGTGGTGCCGGCGGTGAATCAGATCGAGACCCATCCGTTCAACCAGCAGATCGAGATGCAGCAATTCCTGCAGGCCAACGGGGGTCAGATGGAAGCCTGGGCGCCATTCGCGGAGGGCAAGCACAACATCTTCGAGAACGAGGTACTGGTTTCGCTCGCTGGGAAACACAAGAAGACCGTTGCGCAGATCGTCCTGCGCTGGCTGACCCAACGAGGGATCGTGGCGATTCCCAAGTCCGTCCGCAAGGAACGCATCGAAGAGAATTTCGACGTCTTCGACGTCGAACTCAGCCCGGAAGATATGGAGGCGATTGCCACGTTGGACCGGAAGGAGAGCAGCTTCTTCGACCACCGTGACCCGGAAATGGTGAAGGCATTGGGCGAGGCAAGACTCCCTGCCTAACCGGTTTATCACCGGTATCGAACTCACGGTCGACGACGGCATGACGCAGGCCCATGCGGAACGGAATTGACCACGCGGCCGCGGCGTACCGCACCGAGTACCGCCAGTACGCCGCCTGCATCGTCGGCTACGTTACCAGCCCCGGAGCGGGTTCGGCGAACATCTGAAAGGAGAAACAGAATGCAGAAGCGCACACTCGGGAACGGCAACTCAGAGGTCTCGGCGATCGGGTTCGGCTGCATGGCCGAAGAGCTAGAGCGAAGGATCGATCGCTGAGCGGCAAGGTCGCCTTATTCACGAACTGCCGAGAGAAACTGTCCGAAAAGGGGTAGGAGCAACGCTTCGACCGTAGATTTGGCCGGTATACAAAGGCCAAAACGGGCCGAAAAGTACCATATCGGTGTCCCGTAAGGCTACGTTGCAGGAGCGTCCGAGACTTTTCGGACAGTTTCTGGGTGGCGCTCGTCTACGTAGTAAGAAAAAGGTCTGTGCTCCACCCCTACTCTAGGCTGCGTTGGACTGCTGATGCGACCGGGTAAGCGCCAGAACCAACTTGGAGACTCCGCAACACAAAGCCCCCATCTCATAAGCTTCCTCAGTTTCTCCTCGATAGGTAGCTGTTCGTCGGTGGCGTTCTATAGCCTTGCGCACGATGGCCGCTTCCCAAAAGATCTGAGTTGTGCGCTCCGGTGGCAGCTGATGTGTATCCCTCATGTCTCTGCTATTCCTTTCTCAGGCGCGCTCTACGTTCTGTAAACATCATGCTTCGCAAAAGTTGCGAGATGGTCACAAACAGATTACGAACGTGTTAGAAAGGGGCGCGAGTGTATCACCGGCCTTGTCGAGGTGCTGCGCAAGGAGGGACTCGATGCCGCCTGGCATGTCTTGTGGAACGCTACCGGCTGGCAGCACGACTACAGCCCTCCCGCCTGGCGCAACCGGGCTACTGAGGAGCAGAGGAAGGTGGGCTGGGAGATGGCGGTGAGGATCGAAAAGATCCTGTGTACGGTGCTGCACGAGGCGCACGAGCGGCAGGTCGAAGAGACGATGGACGTCCTCGCCGAGGAGCCGGAGGGGTTCTAGAAATAGTAACTTAGATTGTGCCGTAGGTCCCGCTAGACACACAGCAGGCTTCTAGTTCGTCTTGCACTGCCCCAGAGACTCCTGCTTCTAGACAAAGAGAAGCTCTCAAAACAGATTTTAGCCTCCTTTAAGCTCTCTTTAAGGTTTTGGCGCTATCCTACTTCTAGTATCGGATAGACGACTGTTAAGGAGATAGAGAGAGAGTGTCCACCGCCTTAGTAAGGAGCTGTGGTAGGTCTGCGGCCAGGAGAAGAGTGCTTTTTATGGTCCTTGTGTGTTCGGTGGCCTTCCTCGTTGGCGCCTTG
>JALZEL010000087.1 GCA_030862075.1 Actinomycetota bacterium
CTCAAGGATAGAACGCTCAAGCAGGTCAGGTATAAAGTACGCGCTCCCGCAGTGGATGTCGCTGATCTGGCAGATGGTCAAACGGCCGTCCGTGCTCATAGACCCCCGGAATATTCGGTCCAAGAAATATCGCGAAAAGTATAACAGAGCGCCGCTCACCCTCGCCCCGGCCGACTGCTCCGCCGTCCGGTCTACAGATGATTCAACCCTAAGTGGACTTCCCGCAGGGCGGGTACAACACCTTTCCATGAACAGCGTTTAGGAGGTAGCCTAGGCGAGGTGGCTTTCGACCGTATTACGGCGGACCCGAACAAGATGGACGGTGCGCCCTGCATTCGGGACCCACTTATCCTAGTAGCCACGGTCGTGGGGATGGTGGCCGACAGCATGAGCGACGAGTAGATACTTGCGGCCTATCCCACCCCAAGCCCCAGGACATCCGCGAGGCGCTGCGTTACGCTGCAGAAGTGGTGCGCGAGAGGGAGATTCCTCTCGCCTGAGGTCTCGTTCTCCCTTTGAGGTTCCTCGTAGATAATGCGCTCTCGCCGGTCGTCGTTGAGGAGCTATGGAAGGCCGGCCACGAACCCCCACACGTGAGGGATCCCGGTATGCAGGCCGCGACCGACGAGGAGGTCTGCGAGCTGGCCGTCCAAGAAGATTGGCGCTGAGGTAAGCCGTCGCGTCTTCGGTCGTGATCTTCCGTCGAGGGTCGGGACGGCGTCCCAGGGCACAGGTCGATCTCCTCCTGGAACAGCTGCTGCGGATAGAAGAGCCTCTGGAGAACGGCAACGTGGTCGTCGAAGAGGGTCGCCTACGGATCAGGACGCTCCCCATAAGCGGGAGAACCGACCGCAAAGATTGGCGTACGTCGGGTCCAGCACACGTCCCGGTCTCGGGAGTAGGCTCGCGAGCGCCGGACCTCGCCAGGTGGCGGGCGCAAAGGTCTTTCGGGAAGGACACGAAATACCGTCCGTCTCCTGAATGCCCGGTGCCCGCTTACATCCTCTCGGGCGCGTTCACCCCCAAGAGTCCAAGCCCGATGCGGAGCACGTTCTTGGTCGCGGCGCACAGGGCGAGCCTGCGCTGCCTTAGATCCTCATCTTCTACAAGTACCTGGTGCACGGTGTAGAACCTGTGGAAGCGGGTTGCGAGCGTTTCAAGATAGGTTGGCAAGGAGTGGACCTCTCTGCGCGCAGTGGCGCCCTCCACCACCCGCGGGAAGTCGAAGAGCTCCATGAGGAGCGCCCGCTCCTCCGGCGCGAAGTCTCCGGGTGGCACTTTCTTTGTGCCCGCCGGGTTCAACTCTGCTCGGCGGAAGATGCTCGCGATACGGGCATGGGCGTACTGCACGTAGTAGACCGGGTTCTCGTCGGACTGCTGAACGGCTACCCCGAGGTCGAAGTTCATCTCGGTGCGGTGCGAGGAGCGCACGTAGAAGTACCGCGCGGCGTCCTCTCCCACCTCGTCCATGAGCTCGTCGAAGGTGACGAAGTTCCCAGCCCGCTTGCTTACCTTCACCTGCTCCCCGCCGCGCACCAGCTTCACCAGCCGCACGAGCTCTATGTCCAAAAAGTCTTCCGGCAGCCCCGACGCCACGAGCCCGGCTCGAAGGCGCGGCCCGTAGCCGGCGTGGTCCGCACCCCATACATCCACCGCGGTCTTGAACCCCCGGTTCCACTTGTCGCGGTGGTAGGCGATGTCCGGGGCGACGTAGGTGTAGGAACCGTCCCTCCTCACCAGAACCCGGTCCTTGTCGTCCCCGAACCGCGAGGAAGCAAGCCAGAGGGCGCCCTCGCTCTCGTAGACGTGGCCACCTCGCTTTAGCTCTTCGACAGTCTCTTCTACGGCGCCGGTGGAATAGAGGCTCATTTCGTTGAAGTAGCTCTCAAAGCTCACCCGGGCGCGCTTCAGGGTCGTCTTGATGCCCTCCATGCACCAGGCGGTGGCGAACGCCATGATCTCCGGCAAGGCTTCCTCAGGGGGCGCGTTCAGGTGTCGCTCGCCGTCCCTCTCCTTGAGGGCTAAGGCGATCTCGCGGATGTACTCGCCGCGGTAGAGGGAGCCGGGGTCGGAGACGGGCCACTCGCGGTCGAAGACCTCGGCGTAGTTGGCGGCGACGGACTCTCCGAGCAGCCGGATCTGGTTGCCTCCATCGTTGAAGTAGTATTCCCTGGAAACTTTACGGCCAGCAGCCTCCATGACCCTCGAAAGGGAGTCCCCGTACGCCGCATGCCGCCCGTGCGCAACCGTCATCGGGCCCGTAGGGTTGACGCTGACGTACTCGAGCAGTATCGGGGGCCCCGAAGGCTCCCTCTTTGCGTACCCCTCCCCCGCCGAGAGCAGCGCCGCAAGCTCCTCCCCCAAAGCCTCCGAAGACAACCGGAAGTTGATGAACCCCGGCCCCGCTACCTCGACGCTCTCGATGAACGGCGCCTCCAAGGCGTCGACTATGCCCTGCGCTACCTCCCGCGGGTTGCGCCTGAACACCTTGGCGTTTGCCAGGGCCACGTTCGTAGCCAAATCACCGTGGGCGGCCTCGCTCGGCCGCTCGACGTGGATGCCGTCTAGCTCTAGCCCGTAAGCCTCCCGGACCGCCGCCCGCAAGGCCCCGGCTACCCTCTCTTCGAGGCCAGACCTGCTAGCCATCGTCCCGCCCCAGAAGCTCGTCCCAAAGCCGCTTGTTCTCCTCCGCCATCCGCTCGGTCGCCTCAGGGTCGTGCGAGAAGCCGACCTCGAACACGTCGCCGGGTTGCGTGTTCTCAGTTAAGACCTCCCGCGGTAGGTCGAAGCTCAGCCTCCCATCCGGGTAAGGCAGCAAGACCGCCACTCCATTGTCCTCGAATCTGTCTGTTTGCACGCGCATAACCGCATGTTACCGCTTTTTAGACGGTCAGCATCTCGGCTATGCCCCGTCCGGTAAATTGGCCTGTAGCTGGTACTTACCTTGTAGGGTCGCCGCAGCACTTCTTGTACTTCTTTACGCTGCCGCACGGACAAGGTTCATTACGGCCCACCTTACGTGTTTTGAGCAGCCCGCTATTCGATCTAGGTATTTGCTGAATCTGGGACTTGCTTTCGTTTGGGGGCTGCGCTTCCTGTTCGATGGTGATGTTAATGACATCGTGGATGTCGATGTCCACGTCTTGGATATTGACACTTTGTGAGGCTAGCAAGATACCAATGATGGTGAGGATCGCCTTTATCAGGAACATCCGAAACTGAGCGTTCCTTGTCTTGGCTATTTCTTCGGCCAATGAAGCCAATCCCGGAACCTCATGCCGAACCGTCACCTGAGCTTCCTCTACGTTTGTGTCACCATCTATTATGCCGCGCAGGATATTGGCGAACCTTCTAAGCTCGTCTTTAGTCCTTTGTGGACCTTGCAGTAGCGTGAGCGCATCGTTAGCAAAGTTGTAAGTGCCGTCGGGTATACGCCCCATTGCTCCGCAGGTCGGACACGGCCCTAAGCGATTACCTACCATGTCGATAGTAGCGGTCCTGCTACCACCAATGAAACTCTGCGTGACGAAAAGGGTTCCGCAAGTGTCACAAATGACGGGCATGTATGCCACAGAGTAATTTTACCCTACACCGTGGCATGTCTGGTGGTTCGCGCCTAGCTACGCCAAGATGGGTTCATGCGGCTGTTTGGTTTTCCAATCTTGCCGATCTTATGACTAACTAATAATGATATTTCTCCCCCCGATCTATCTTCGCAGCTCGGTAGAGCTGCTCCAGGAGGACCACACGCGCCAGGGCGTGCGGCAGGGTTATGGGACCGAAGGATACGAGGGCATCCGCCCGCTTTAGCACCTCCGGGGACAGCCCCAAGGACCCGCCGACCACGAAAGCGACGTGGCTCTTCCCCGAGAGGCCCAAAGAGGAGAGCCGCCGTGCCAGCTTCTCCGAGGCGAGCGGTTCGCCCCTCTCGCGGTCCAAGGCGACCGCGTACGCCCCCGTGGGCAACCGCTTGAGGAGCCTCCTTCCTTCGGCGGCGAGCACCTCCTCGGGCGAACGCCGGTTCAGGTCCTCCTCCCGAACCTCGACGATCTCCGCCGGGAAATAGCGCCGGAGCCGTTTTAGGTAGTCGTCTGCGCCATCGGCGGCCCACCCTTTTAAGGCGCCGACCGCGACGATGGTGGCTCGCCGGATCACCTGCCCGCCTACTCCACGTCGAAGAGCGTCGTTCGGCGTCCCTCCCCGCCGTAGCGGTAGACGTACTCTCGGGCCTCAATCGGCTCCCCCACCTCGAAGGGAGGCGTCGGGTGCTTGGCGAGGGCCGCCCGCACCCTTACCCCCCCGAACCCGGCCGCTTTCAGCGCCCTGTGCACCGTGCCGCACGCCCTGGCAGGAGAGTTGTTCGTATCCGAGAGATGCGCGAGCACGAGGTCTTTAAGGCCGTGCGGAGCCAAAGCGCACGCGGCTTCGGCCGCCTGCTGGTTCGAGAGGTGACCGAGCGGAGAACCTACGCGCCGCTTGAGGGTCACCGCGTACGGCCCGTTCCGGAGCCAGTCTGGGTCGTGGTTCGCCTCGAGGACCACCGCGTCCGCCCCGCGCAAGAAGCGCAAGGTCTCGGGCACGACCTCCCCAAGATCGGTCGCCAGAGCGCTCGTCCGCCCCTCGTCCGAGACGCGCAATCCGTAGGTCGGGGCATCGTGCGGCACCTCGAAGAAGGTCGCGCCGATGTCGCCGCCCAGGTCCAGGGTTTCGCCGACGTCGACAGCGGCGGCGCCTTTTACGGCTTCGGCTACCCCGGGCGCCGCATACACAGGCACCTTGCGCTCGCGGAGGAGCGAACGGACGCCGCAGGTATGATCGTTGTGGCCGTGGGTCAAGAGCACGGCGGAGACGTCCGAGAGGTCTCGCCCGATCCTGGTCAGAAGCCCCTGCAAGCGCTTACACGAGAATCCGGCGTCGATGAGAAAACCCCGTCCGCCGGCCTCAAGGTAAGTCGCGTTGCCCGAGCTGCCGCTCGAAAGGACGCTCAGCCGCAAGCCGCCCTACGCTTCCCTGTAGTTGGTGATGAGCCGGATGACAAGTATCACCAGCCCTATACCGACGTAGAAAATGATCGCGGGAGGGAACACCGGGATTCCCAGGATCGGGAGCAGCAGCGGACCCACGATGAGGACTATCGAGATGAGCAGCTCGATCGCTCCGTGGACGGTCAACGGGATGGCTTCGGCGACTCCGGGAAGGGAGGCGGTCAGCAACGTCAGGACGAGGTGCACCCCGCCGAGAAGGTAGGACACCACCGCCGCCAAGCCGGGCAGGTTGAAGACGAGCGGGGCCAGAAAGAACACGATCACGACGAGGAAGTCGAGATAGCCGTGAATCCTCGGGGTCAAGATCTTCACCGTTTCTCCTCCCGGACGGTATATAGTCGCGGAGGGCATAAGTTCCACTTCGCCCGGAGGAATCTTAGCATGCCGCCAGACCTCAAAGTAAAGCCTATCATCGAGCATTTGGTGGCCTCTGATTACCCCCTTCCGGTGCCGCGTCAGGGTGGTCGGTGCTAATCCAGGGTCGTGAGGCTGACGTAGAACTCGTCTGTGGCGGACAAAAGGCGACAGTACCATCTCTTAGCGGACGAGGATCTGATGTCTCTCACCGGTGGCGGGGATACCGGGGCGTTCACGGTGCTCTACGACCGTCACGGCCGGGCGGCATACTCGCTGGCGTACCGCATGATGGGCGGGCGCCAGGCATCGGATGATCTCGTGCAGGAAGCATTCCTCGACGTGTG
>JALZEL010000088.1 GCA_030862075.1 Actinomycetota bacterium
ACCAGGGGCCAGAACGTCGTATAGTTCACTCGGTCGATCAGGGCCACACCCACTTCTCCGCTCCCATCTAGAGCCCGCGCGAGCCCCTCTAAGGCAGCCAGACCTCCGAACCCCGCACCCACGACGAGCACTTTTTTCGGTGCCTCTGAATAACTACTCCTTAAGGGCTTCGGCCTCTGAGCACGGGAATAAAGATTGTAGGCTCCTATGGCCATACCGCCAGCCAGCGCCGCCGCTGCGAATTTACTCCTCATGGTTCTCCTTCTCGGCGAAGCATCCAAAAAGCAATCCGCTTCTATTATTCCTGTTGCGGAAAAACCTCACAGGCTCCCTGCGTGCCGGATCATGCCCCCGTCTATGAAAAAGGTGCTCGCGGTCACGTAGGCGGAGGCATCAGAGGCGAGGTACAAGGCCAAAGCCGCTACCTCTTCTGGCTTGGCCATGCGACTGAGCGGTATCTTCGAGAGCAGTTCTGCCATCTGGTTGGGGTGCTCTTCGAGGGGAGCGTCCATTGGTGTCTCGACGGCGCCGGGGGCGACGTTGTTGACGGTTATGCGGTAGGGGGCAAGCTCTAAGGCTATGGTGCGCATTAGCATTCGCAGCCCCCCCTTAGCGGCGCAGTAAGGGGAATTGGTCGGCATGGGCAAATCCTCGTGCACGGACGAGACGTTGATGATCCGCCCAGGCCCGCCCTGCGAGACCAGCTGCTTGGCCGCTTCCTGACAGCCCAGCCATGGGCCGGTCAAGTTCACGGAGATGACCTTGTTCCAGACCTCAAGCGGCGTCTCAAGGAACGGCATCTTGTGCTCTATACCAGCGTTGTTCACCATGATGTCGAGCTGGCCGAACTCCTCTACAGGCTTGCGTACTAGGTTCGCGACGTCTTCGGGCTTTGTGACGTCTGCCCGAACGCTTAACCCCTTGCCTCCGGCGTCCTTGATCCGTTCGACCACCTCTTTAGCCTCATCTGGATGACTTCTGTAGTCCACGGTGACCGCGGCACCCTCCTTAGCGAAAGCGATCGCGATGGCTCTACCGAGGCCCAATGATGCTCCTGTGACGATGGCTACCTTGTTCTCAAGCTGCACAGTTCACCCCTTATCGTCCATCAACACATCCAGGAGCAGGGCTGCCGTCCAAGAGAAGAAGACGGAGCCGCGCCCCTTCCCGTTCGTGGGATCAAAGTACTCGTAGAAGCCCCCTTCCTTGACAAGCTTGACGATACTCTGCCTGAGGCGCGTGGCTTGCTCATCGAAGCCGTAGCGTTCGAGTCCCCGCATAAGCAGCCAGTTTATGTTGATCCAGACGGGGCCCCGCCAGTAACGATCCGGCGAGAATCCGTACCCGTACGGGTCGTAGCTCGGCACGGGCACTATGTTCTTGTTCTTCAGAGAAAAGCCGGTGTTCTCCAGAGCGTCGAGCATGCGCAAGGCCTTATCCTCATCCGGAATACCGGCATAAAGCGGGACAAAGTTTGGCGCAACGTACACATACAGGGGCTGGCCGACAGCGAGGTCGAAGTCTAGGTAGATAGAATGCTCTTCGTCCCAGAGCTTCTGGTTCATTGCCTGGGCAGTCTGCTCTGCCCGTGCCTCGTGCGGAGCAGGATCTTCTCCCAGAATGCGCGCGATCTCCGCCAGGTCTCGCTCTGACTGGCATAGGAGCGCGTTGAAGAGCACGTCCTGCACGAGAAACGGACAGTCCTCCCTGATCTTAGCCTCGTCGTAGTCGCGCTCCGCGAAGAACTGCACCAGGTAGGCGAACCGGTCGTAGGCGGCGGTGGTCGGCCGGTCCTCCTCGTCGCCCTCGACGAGGGTGTCCAGTCGCTGGTACGTGGGGATCTCATCCAGGCGCAGCTGCAAGCGCTCCATGATTGAATCCCACATTGGGGAATTGTCCATCCCCGACTCCCAGGGGTGGCGGATGTAGACAAGCCCTTCGCCATCGGGATCACGCTCTCTGTAGAGGTACTCGTGCCAAGCTCTGAGATGTGAGAACGCTTCCTTCAGGAATGCCCGCACCTGCGTGTCTTCTTCAGCACTCCGGTAGACACGCAAAACGGCGCTGGCGTGCAGTGGCGGCTGGACCACGCCCGAGGTCTTGCGGTGGCGCGGAGCGTACGGGCTGCGCTCTGCGTGCCAAAAATTGGGGCCAGGGAAGTATTCGCCGAACTCCGGGTTGAAGACGATCTGCGGCAGCAGGCCGTTCGCCCACTTGCTCTCGAACAGATGGCGCAGTGCCTGCATAGCACGGTCGGGCTTATAGTGGGCGTAGCCGATAGCTATGAATGCCGAGTCCCAAGACCACTGGTGCGGATAAAGCCTGGGACCCGGTTGCGTGTAGGTTGCGGTCCAGTTGAAATCCAGAACCATTTTCGCCCGCCGGGTGAGAGCAGAATCTTCTTGCGACATCATGGGCGTCTCCTTCGTCTCTGCTTGGCGTAGGGCACCTGTAATAGCAATCACTTTACCCCAATCAGTACACCAACCCACGCGAACAACGGCGAACATGCGCGATGAGCCGCAAGAAAAATTCGTCTATTTGCAGGTATTTTTGAACAACGACGAACAATCGCGACGTTATGGATCCGCCTTCACACGGCAGAGGTGGCTGGTTCGAACCCAGCATCGCCCA
>JALZEL010000090.1 GCA_030862075.1 Actinomycetota bacterium
CCGATCAGGGCTCGAGGTTTATCGGACCAGCTTGAGCACCTGGAGACCGATAGCGCCCAGGCCGACCAGCAGCACCGCCGCACCCACTGCCCCGATCGGGTTACTGAACAGTCCGCCTACCAGCACCAACGATGCTCCCGCGATCGCTACGCTCCTCCAGCGCGGTACGGCGCGGGTAACGAACAGTCCCGTCGCAAGCACTATAAGCCCGAGGTTGAGACTCAGGCCCAGCAACACGACCGGCAGCGCTCCTTCGAGGTCGACGAGCGCCTGCATCCCGAGTTCCAGCCCCCCGTACCGCTCTATCTGCGCGCTCACCATGGCGCTCATGGCAAGCTCGACCCCAAGGAAGACGCCGAAGAAGACCACGCCAACGGCCGCTAAAAGGCCACCTATAATGCTGAACCAAGCGCCTCTGTTCCCCAGCAGACGCACAAGTCCCCCCACGGCAGGGATTGACAGCGCCATCCCAAAAGAGAATGCTATGTGCGCCGCGTTCCAGCGTCCTGGATCATCGACGATCACTTCTACCGCCTCGGCACCGCTCCTGGGCTCCGGAGGATGAATAGCGAACCCCACCAGAAGCAGCAACGGGGCCAATAACATCGAAAGTCCCCCAACCACTCCTTTGGTAGCTTCCACGTCCATGCCGCCCACCTTAGTAGCTTGCGACTCCTCAAGCTTGATCCAGCGAGGCGTAGATCATCTCGTAGGCCATTTCAGAAGCATACCTCCTATGATAGACCAGCTAACTTGCGTGAAGGGCACCTTGTAAAGAGCACCGCATGCGCTCGCGGCGAGGCTGGCTGATACACTGTCTTCGCTAACACCAGTCGCTTCACGGCAACTATCATGACTAACGAACAGCACATCGAGAAGATCGCTCGCTGGATCACTGAGTGCGAGCACATCGTCGCCTTCACGGGCGCGGGCATCAGCACCGACTCTGGAATCCCCGACTTTCGTGGCCCCGACGGGGTGTGGACGCGGCGCGACGCCGGCCTGCCGGCGCCAAGGTGGCGGGTTCCGCTGGGCCGGATCGAGCCCAACGCATCCCACCTGTCCCTCGTCGAGCTCCAGCGGCTCGGCAAGCTCCGGTTCCTCGTCACGCAGAACACAGATAACCTCCATCGCCGGTCTGGCATCCGCCCCGAGCTCCTGGCGGAGCTGCACGGCAACGGGAACCTCATGCGCTGCCTCGGCTGTAAGCGGCTGTACGCTCGCCAGGAGGTGGGGTGGGACACGGGCCGGTGGGGGCCAGGCTACCGCACCCAGAAGCCACTACCCGGGCAGCCGGCCTGCGCCGCCTGTGGGGGGCGGCTCGTCTCGTCCGTGGTGAACTTCGGGGATCCGATGCCGCAGGAAGAGCTGGAGCTAGCCGGCTGGCACGCTCGCCACTGCGATCTGATGCTCGTGCTGGGCTCCTCGCTTATGGTGGAGCCGGCGGCCTCGCTGGTGGGGCTGGCGCTCAGGTCTGGGACCTGGGTGGTCCTGGTCAACCGGGGCAAGACGCCCTACGATGAAGCAGCGACGCTGCGGGCGTGGGCAGGCATTGGGGAGTTGATCCCGCCGGCGGTAGAGCGGGCGAAGCGGGTGCTGGGGGAGCAGTCGAACAGGTCCTGAGCGCGGGGCCAGGGGCTGCTTGGATTTACTGCTTGGCTATCTGCTCCCCAAAACGGACGAGTTTTGGCCCCGACGCGTTTTTGCCACGGGGGAAAGAGGGTTGCCCCGAGGCCTCTAGAAGGGGTAGCCATCGCTCACTCGCCGAACAACCTCTGCCACCAGCGACGCCGTGAGCCCATTTCCCACCTCTCGCGGACTTCTTCTGGAGCCTGTTGAGAGGACGTACTAGGCGGCACTACCGCGTCTCGGTCAGTATCCGCAATCTCCCGCCACACCAGCGACAAACCCGGTCTTCCAAGCCGCTGCTTGCCCGCAGTGCGCACAAAACGTCCAGCTGACTCCACCATCCTCTCGTTGCCTCTACCCTCCGAGCAGTCTCCAAAAGAATCCCTCTCGTCCCGTTCAGTCTCAAGCTTGGAGTCGGCCGCCCTTTCGTACCCTCGCCCCATCTCTTCGGAACCTTGAGCTGTGAACGCGTGGTCTTCGTACCGATTAAGTAAGCAACGTTCAGCAACAGTTGTTCGCTGCATCATCTGCCCCTCCGAGGAGGCAGCTTCGCACCGCCCATTGGCGAAACCGGAAAATCCGCTTAAGTTGTAGCCGCACTAGCGGATGGAAGACATCGCCAAACGGCCAAAACGGCAGTCGGTAGCGCACGATATCTTCGATGATCGTCGCTTCACCACCATCGTGGAACCGGTGGGTGTGCCTCCAGACGAGATAGGGACCACGCAACTGCTCGTCTACGAATCCGATGGGCGGCCGCCAGTGCGAGATACGCGCCTGCCAGCGCAACGGGACCCCGAACAAGCGAAGCCTGTAGTCGATCAGGGTTCCTTCTTGCATCGTGACGGGTCGGGGCGTGAGGATCCGGAAGCGGAGTTCCGGCGGGGTGATACGCTCCAGGTTGGCCGCGTCGGCGAAGAAGGCAAAAACCTCTTCTCGTGGCAGCGGCAGGCTCATAGTTGTCTTGAGGACGCGGAACGCCACGCTCCTTATTGTAAATAGAGCCTCGTTATTTGCCCGTACTGCCCGTATAACACATGAAACCGAGTAGCAGATGGAGGCAAGAGCGTGACAAACGCGATCGAGAACGAGCGTTGGAGGGTAGCTGACCGGGCTGCTGACCTACTGTCCGTCGATCGGGAGGCATGCCGCAGGGCGTTCCACCACGAACCCGAGGAGCGCGTCCGCGAGGCCGTCCGGTGGGCCTTGTCCGAGCGAAACCTGCCCGGGCACGCCCCCGAGCGGATGATCGAAGATTGGGCCCGCGAGCGCGGCGCCGGCGTCTACGGCGAGAACGGTCGGCGCGGGGGTGGTCTAGAGCACGTGGAGGGGATCGTGGCCCGAAGCGTATTGGGGCGCTACGCGGTCGCCTCGTAGGGCAACTACCCTCCCCCTGACCGGACGCCCTGGGAAGCCGTTTTGAGCACTCGCGTACCCGACCGCGGATAGCAGGGGAAATCGGGGCGGGGAGCGCCGGTTGACGCTCCCCGCTAGGAGGAGGTTGCCTTACGTACTCTTTGGGGAATGATGCTTCCGTGAGCCACGTGGTGCTTCTGGGCGATTCTATCTTCGATAATGCCGCTTACGTGGCGGGGGCACCCGATGTCGTCCGGCAGGTGCGGCAGCGGTTGCCGCACGGGTCGAAAGCAACGTTGGCAGCCGTCGACGGGAGCTCGACTAGGGACGTGCGCGAACAACTCCGACGCCTGCCTCCAGACGCGACGCACCTAGTCGTCAGCGTCGGCGGCAACGACGCGCTCAACAGCAGCGACTTCCTCACCACGCCCGCCCGCTCCACCGCTGAAGCACTCTTGGGCCTCGCCGACATCGGCGACGAGTTCGAGCGCAGCTACCTCGCCATGTTGGCGATGGTGCTGGCACACGGGCTACCCACGGCGATCTGCACCGTCTATTACCCGCGCTTCGCCGAGGCGGCCTTGCAAAGAATGGCGATCGCAGGGCTTACGGTGTTCAACGACTGCATCATCCGCGCGGCGTTCGCCCACGGCCTCCCTCTGCTCGATCTGCGATTGATCTGCACCGAAGAAGGAGATTACGCCAACCCGATTGAACCCTCGGCGCGGGGCGGCGAGAAGATCGCACGAGCGATAGTGGATTTGGTGGAATACGGTTTCGCTGGAGGCAGAACAGAGGTGTTCACCTAAGTAGTAACTATTCGACGAGCGGTTGTGTGAGCGTTTGCGAGGGTTTTACGAACGCTGCGACACGAGGCGTCTCCAACCACTTCGGACTCAAAATCCGGTGAGGGCAACCTCGTGTGTGATCGAGGCCCACGTCCGGCACGACGAGGCGTTGGTGCGCTAGCCGGGTTCCGAGGCGCGGTTCGAGGCTTCCTCTATCGCTTGCAAGGCCGATGCTCGATCCATGCCGGTGCTCCCCAAGAGGTCGACCGCAGCAGAGAGGATCTGGTCGACGAACGCGTTGGTGGCGAGATCTCTCGCCAGGTCGTCTCGTTCCTTGAGCAGCGTGGTGGCGTTCCCCGCGGCCCTGAGAGTGTACCGGCGAGTGTCCTCGGGCTCGCCGGGCGTCTCGAGGTACTCGGCCAAAGACTCCGTCGCCCGGGCCAGGTCGTGGAGAGCCATCGCCAGCGGCTCCGGTGCCCTATCTCCGGAGCGCACCACGCTCAGAGCAGCGCGGGCCAACCCCCGCACGTTGCGCACGGTCAGGTCTATCTGGTCGGCCGCTGCGGCATAGAGGTCGAGGTGCCTCAAGGTGCGCCGCCTGGGCGGGGAGAACCGGGCGGTCTCGCGGCCGGCGGCGAGTGCCTCTTTGAAGCCGCTCACCCGAGCGTCGATCTCCCGGGCTTTTGCGAGCGCCCGCTCGGCCCGCTCGAGGTCGCCGTCGTCGAGCGCGGCGGTCGTCTCCTCGAGCACAGCGACCGACTCGTCGAAGATCGGATGCGCCGCCCTTTGGACCATGAGCTCGGGGTTGACCGGGAGCAACGCGTTGACGGCGAGGGCGACGCCACCTCCGATCAGCGCCTCCAGAAAACGGTCGGGCGAGAAGTCGCCGCCAGAGGGCAGGTCTACGGCTATCAGGATCATCGCCGAGATGGCCGCCTCGTTCACGCCGAGCTCCCCTCTGCCCAAGAACACGGTGACCGACATCGCCAGGGCCACCAGGATCCCGATCTGCACCGCCCCGACGTCGGTGATGAACACGAGGAGGTCGGCGAGGGCGACCCCGAAGGCCACCCCGAAGACCAGCTCGACCACGCGACGGTTGCGCTGGCCCACAGCCAGGCTCAGCGAGATCACCGTCACTATCGAGGCGAACACCGGCTGCTCGTGCCCGAGGACCAGGACCGCCAGGAGCCACGCGACGCCGGCGGCGACCGCCGTCTGCAGGATCTGCCACCCCCCTTCCCGGAGGCGGACAAGACCCGCGCGCAGGCGCTGACGAACCCGAAGGAAGAACCTCGCCTTCTCCCACCAAGACAGACCCTCGTTCGACGTCATCCCCCGAACAACCTCCGGGGCCTCTAGCCCCCCTCTGCCGGCCCCCGCACGCAGCGGTTCCTCAACCCGAGGACGCAGACCGTCGTGTAGATACCCTCTTCCATGCTGGTCATCTTACCCCTATTCGTACCCTCCGCGGAAACCCGGTTGCCGGTAGATCGCCGGAACCGTAGAATCCTGTTTCGCACACGTAACAGCAAAGACCCGAAAGGATTCCCATGACCCATCCCTGGCACGACGTTCCTATCGGCGACGACGTTCCCGACGAGATCAACATCGTGGTCGAGATCTCGAAAGGCTCCAAGGTCAAGTACGAGCTCGACAAGGACACCGGGCTCCTGGAGGTCGACCGGGTACTGTACTCGTCGGTCGTCTATCCAGAGAACTACGGCTTCATACCCCAGACACTAGCCGACGACGACGACCCGCTAGACGCGATAGTGCTGATGCAGGAGCCGATCCAACCGATGAGCCTGTTGGAGGTGCGCCCGATCGGCCTGCTGCCGATGGTGGACGAGGGTGAGAACGACGAAAACATCCTCTGTGTGCACGTCGATGACCCGCAATACGAGGCGTTCACCCACGTCAACGAATTACCCGAGCACCGATTGAACGAGATAAAACAGTTCTTCAAGGAGTACAAAAACCTGGAGAGGAAAGAGGTAGAGGTGGGGGAAATCTCCGGTCCCGAGGACGCCGTCGAGTACATCCGACGCGCCATAGAGCGCTACAAGAAGCAGTTCTCCTAAGAGAGGTACAGGATGACCGAGCTTGCAAACAGAAATTGCGTGCCGTGCAGGGGCGATACGCCACCCTTGAAGGGCGAGGAGTTAGACGGTCTCCAGCGGCAGGTCCCCGATTGGGAGGTCGTCGAGGAGCATCACCTAAGGAGGACCTTCAAATTCAAGAACTTCCGGGAGGCCCTGGGGTTCGTCAACAGGGTAGGCGAGCTCGCCGAGGAGCAGGGGCATCACCCGGACATAAGCTTCGGTTGGGGCTACGCTGAGGTCACGGTCTTTACGCACAAGATCGACGGCCTCACCCAGAGCGACTTCGTCTTCGCCGCCAAGGTGGACACGTTCTAGGCGCTACCCGGTCCGCGGAACCGCCGGTGGTTTCGGGCGGGCCGAGGTGGGCAAATAGGGGGGGTGTCGGTTCGTAGAGCGAGTACGGGAGGTGCTTTAGTGGCGGATGCGGAAGAACGTACAGAGCAAGCGATAAAGGTCCGGCAGGTCACGGACTATCAAGCGTCCTGGACCGAGGAGGTGCGCGGGGAGCCCGGGAGCTTCACGTTCCAGTTGATCCTCGACGACGGCGCGGAAGAGTACGTTCTGCAACCGACAGTGGGCGACGCCAAGGTGATCAGGAAGTTGCTGGACAGGAGCGACGCCCTTACTTTCGATCTGGGGCGCAGGACCCTCATAGTCAGCAACATCCGGCTGGGCGCGGCCTAGGAGGTCCGGGGATCACGTCGTCGCTCGCCCGGAGAGTTTGAGAAGGTTTCGCAAGGGCACAAGCGGTCGCGTTAACAACGCAGAAAAAACAGGAGGTGCTTTAGTGGCGGATGCGGAAGAACGTACAGAGCAAGCGATAAAGGTCCGGCAAGTCACCCAGGTCCATGCCAACTGGAACGAGGAAGAGCGCGGCGAGCCCGGCAAATTCTCCTTTCAGCTTATCCTCGACAACGGCGCAGAGGAGTACGTTATCCGCCCGACGAACGAGGACTCCGACGTGCTGATAGACATGTTCGGACAGACCGGGACCATATACTTCGACCTGGAGCGCGCGGTCCTCATCTTCGGCGACATCTCCGTCAAGCTGTAGCCCCGGGCAGGGCTGAGAGGGGCCCAGGCCGATCTAGATCTTACGCTGCGCGCCTGCTACGGGGTCCTTTTCAGCTTCGAGGTTTTTGTGCCCGCGTTCGCGCCCGCGCAACCGGCGCACGAGAAGACCGGCCATGATCGCCAGCATGCTTAAGTGCTCGACGAGCATGAATTCTCGTCCGTAGTACAACGGGTTGTAGTAGGAGACGGGGCTCGACCACCTCCGGTCGAGGAGGGGCCAGAAGAGCGGCCGGGTGTCGTCCACGTGGGTCAAAAAGTCCGCGACCGCATGCCCCGCCCAACCGAGCATTAATCACAGTAGCACGCGCCGCCTGTCGAAGCGCCCGAGCCTAAGCGCCTAGTAGAGGCGAGCAAGATAGCGACCGGGTTATGGAGTGCAGCGTCTAACCCATCGCACTGAAGGGGCTGTGGAAGTATATGGAGTCGAGGAGCTCCTCACGGGGCATCGAGTTCCGCTCGTCCCAGAAGTAGACCGCCGCCACGAACGAGGGGAGAGCCAGCAACGCCGCCCCCCCACGGCGCCCGCGATGCCCGCTCCCCGACAGGCTTGGACACCGTGCTTCGCCAAGGCCAGGTAAAGAAGGAGTGCACATAGGTTTCCACCTCCGGGATTGTATTCCGTGTGCAACGCTCGGCCCAAAAGGCCGGCGTCCTCGTAGGGACGCCGGCCTTGGAGGTTCGGAAGGTCTTTGGGGGCTAGAACTCGAAGACTATCCTGCTCCTCTTGCGGGACCTGCGGCGCCGTCGAAGCAGCAAGAGCAAGACGAGGCCGCCCACGACGGCCAGGCCCGTACCGGAGGTCAAGAACGCCACGATGCTGCTCTGGGCGGTGGCGGTGGCGGGGCGTTGCTGGATCTCCTCGGGCGTGGCTCTACCTTCGATGATCTCTTTGAAGTTGTAGAGGTCCTGGTCGACCATGACCTGGGGGTTGGAGACGAGCCTGGAACCCACCTCGCCCAAGCGGCCGCCGGGCGGGTCTGCGTAGTTCATCGTCACCTCGACGCGGGTTCTCTCCGGCCCGAGTTCCTGGAAGCGAACCTGGCCCGAGGTCTCGACGTTGCCGTCCACGCTGTTCCAGCCGAGCGCACGGTTCTCCTCTTCCTGGGTGGTCTCGGCGTCGAACTCCATCTTCGCGCCCAA